>NZ_CP045504.1:900000-1152500 GCF_013376455.1 Desulfolutivibrio sulfodismutans DSM 3696
GCGGCGTTCGAATTCGCTGAATATGCAGCCGCAGTAGTCCTGGCGGTAGATGCCGAAGGACTTGGAGAGCTCGATGCCCTGGTTCCAGGTGGGCCGGAAGTCGCGGTAGAGGAAGGCGGTTTTGGAGTCTCCGGCCAGATCGTGGCCGAGGTCGCGGATGACGTCGTGTTTTTGCATTTTGCTATAGAGCAGGGTCGAGGAAAAATGGGCGAAGCCGCCGCGTCTGGCGACCTTGAGGGTCCGCTCCAGGCGCAGGCGGTAGCAGTGGAAGCAGCGGTTGTTTTCGCGGAAGGCGGTCTCGCGCAGGTACACGGCGGGATCGTATTCCTTGTCCAGGAAGATGACGGGAAAATCCAGGCGCGCCGCCACCTCGACCAGCGCCTCGCGGCGGCGCAGGTATTCGGCGGCCGGGTGGATGTTGGGGTTGTAGAAAAGCCCCGTGACCTCGAAGCCCTCGGCGCGAAGCCCCTGCACCACGGTGATGGAGCAGGGGCCGCAGCAGATGTGCAATAACACCCGGTTTTCGTTCTGGATACGGGCCATGGCGCTATTCGATGATGATGGCTATTTTTTTCTTGAATTCGGCTTCAAATCCCGAGAGCCGGTCGCGTTTCTGGTTGAGCAGATAGACAGCCAGTTCGGCCGAAACCTTGCAGGGCACGGTCTCCGGGGCGCCGTTTTTGCGCAGCACCCGGTAGAGTTCCTTGAGCACGGCCATGGACTGCCATTCGAGGTTGCGCCGGGTTCCGGCCCCCTTGCAGCAAGGGCAGGGCTCGGTGGTGATGGACACGGCCGAGGAGCCGATGCGCTGGCGGACCATCTCCAGAAGGCCGAAATGCGACATCTTGCCCACGTCGGTGCGGGCACGGTCGGTCTTGAGGATGGCGCGCAGGGATTTTTCCACCTCGGCGACATGCTTGCGATCCTTCATCTCGATGAAATCGATGACGATCTGCCCGCCGATGTCGCGCAGGCGCAGTTGCCGGGCAATCTCCTCGGCGGCCTCCACGTTGGTCTTGAGCGCCATCTCCCGGAAATTGCTTTCACCGCCGATCTTGCCGGAGTTGATGTCCACGGCGGTCAGGGCCTCGCCCTGGTCGAAGACCAGGCGGCCGCCGCTGGGCAGGGTGACCTCGCGGGAATAGAGTTGCTCGATGTAGCGGCGCAGATTGAAGCGGTCCCACAGGGCCAGGTCCATGTCCGTATGCTGTTTGACGATGCCGGGACGGCGCGGAAAGACCAGGGAAGCCATGTCGGCCACCTTTTTGGCGGTCTCGGGTTCGTCCACCCAGACTTCGGCCACGTCGTCGGTCAGATAGTCGCGCACGGCCCGGGCCGAAAGATCAAGTTCCTGATAGACGAGGCTCGGGGTGGCGGCCTGGGTGCCCTTCTGGCGGACTTCCTTCCACAGGCGTTTCAGAAAAGACAGGTCGCGCTCCAGGGCGCTTTTTGACTGCCCAAGGGCGGCGGTGCGCACGATGATGCCCAGGCCCTCGTCCAGCTTGAGGCCGGAAATGGCCTCCTTCAGGCGCTTGCGCTCCTCCTCGTCCTCGATCTTGCGCGACACCCCGCGCTGCTCGCGCCCCGGGGTGAGCACGAAAAAACGTCCGGGCAGGGACAGGTAGGTGGTCATGAAGGCGCCCTTGGAGCCCGTGGGCTCCTTGACCACCTGGACCAGCACCTCCTGGTTCTTCTTCAGGGCCTTCTGGATGGGCGGATACTTGGCCTTGCGCTCCGGTCCCTGGACGAGGAGATAGTATTCGGGATGCACCTCGTCGATCTGTAAAAAGCCGTTGCGCTCCGCCCCGTAGTTGATGAACGCGGCCTGCAGGGCCGGGTCGATGTTATGAATTTTGGCCTTGTAGATGTTGCCCCGGGTTTTCACCTGGTGCACCATCTCCACATAGTATTCGGTGAGAACGCCATCCTCGGCCAGGGCCACCTCGACCTGTTCGCCGGGCAGCACGCTGATGAACATCTTCTTTTTGCGTTTGACGATTTTTGACATGAAATGTCTCCCGGCCGCACCGCGCCCTCGGGCATGCCCCGGCGGGAAGTCCGGATCGGCGCGCCCCTGCGGCGGCGAGAAGGCCGCCCGGGGAAAAAAGATGGACGCGCATGCGATCCGGCCGACCGGCGTCTCCGGGGAACAGGCCCCGAACAAGCGTGGATGCGACCAAAAAAGTCCTGTGAATGAAGGCGGGCTCAACCCTGGTAGAACACATGGTCAAGCTCCGCCCTGGCCTGAATTTTCTTCTCGTGGACCAATGTCGTGACGGCCCGCGAGATGTCGTCCTCGGGCAGTCCGAGGGCGACGGAAAGCTGCTTCACGGTCTGGGGCCTGCGCCCAAGCGACGCGGCCACCCGGGCCATGGTCTCCTCCGGATCGGCCGCTGGCCGGGACGGCGCCCCCGCCAGGGCGGCAGTGGCCACCCGGGAACGCAGGGCCGCCGGGCCGTGCCCCATGTCGCCACCTGATACGGCCGCGCCCAGGACGGCCCGAAAACGGGCCAGGGTGTCCGGCGGGGCGGCCTGGGCCGTGGCATAGGCCCCGGGCCGGGTCATGGTCACCACGTCCACCCGGTCGGGCCGCAGTTCCCGGCAAAAATCGGTGAGCGCGTCCAGATTTTCCGCCGTGTCGTTGATCCCGCCGACGAGCAGGATCTCAAGGCAGAGGCGGCCGGAATACTCCGAACGGAAATCCAAAAGCCCCTGGCGGATGGCCGACAGGGACAGGTCGGGATGCGGGCGGTTGAGCGCGGCGAACTCCCCGGGAACCAGGGTGTCCATGGAGGGCAAAACGATGTCAGCCAGGGCCAGACGCCTGCGAACCGCCGCCTGGGACAAAAGGCTCGAGTTCGTCAGGACAGCCACTGGCACGCCGGGAAAGATCTCCCGGCACCCGGTGATGATCAGGTCCATGTCGGTATTGAGGCACGGCTCCCCAAGCCCGCCGAGGGTGACCACATCGAACGCGGGCGGCATGGAGGCGGCGAACGCGGACAGTTCCCCGAGCAGGCGCTTGGCCGGAACATACGGCTTCTGGGCCAGGGTCAGGGCGTCGGTGGCTCCCACTTCGCAATAGAGACAGTCGAAGGAACAGATTCTCGCGCCCAAAAGGTCGAGGCCCAGGGACAGGCCAAGGCGGCCGGATCGCACCGGACCAAAAACGTACTTGAAAATGTCTTTTTCTCTCCCGCGTGTTCGTTGTCCCGCAATGCATCTTGACACGGCGGGCCGCTTGAGGACAACTGTTTCTTTTTAGCAAAAATTCCAGGGGGAAACAATGCTGACACCCGGAGATTTGATACTGCTGGTCAGCCCCAAGGGCAAGCAATATCTGCGCAAATTCGATCCAGAAGCAAAACTGCACACCCAGGACGGGGTGATCGACCTGTCCCAGGTCGCCCAGGCCGGCTACGGCGGGGTCATCGCCTCCCATATGGGGAGCCTGTACCGCGTCCTGCGGCCGTCCACCTACCAGCTCATCAAGGGGGTCAAACGCTCCACCCAGATCATGTATCCCAAGGAAATCGGCTACGTGCTCCTAAAGCTCGGCATCGGTCCCGGAACGCGGGTGGTGGAGGCCGGCAGCGGCTCGGGCGGCCTGACCACGGCCCTGGCCTACCAGGTGGGCGACACCGGGCGGGTCTATACCTTCGAGCGACGTCCGGAGTTCTACGAGCTTTCGGGGAAAAACCTGGAGGCGGCGGGCCTGTCCCACCGGGTGACCCGCTACAACCACGACATCCTCCAGGGGTTCGCCCCGGAGGGCATGGTTCCGGGCGATCCGGCCAGCGACCCGTCCGGGGCCGACGCCCTGTTCCTTGACGTGCGCACCCCCTGGGACCATCTGGAGCAGGTCGCCGCCGTGGTCTGTCCGGGCGCGCCCGTGGGATTTCTTTTGCCCACCACCAATCAGATCTCGGATCTGTTGCGGGGCCTGGAAACCGCGCCCTTCGAGGATGTGGAGGTGCTGGAGATCCTGGTGCGGCGCTACAAGCCGGTGGCCGACCGGCTGCGGCCCGAGGACCGCATGGTGGCCCACACGGGCTTCCTGATCTTCGCCCGCCATGCCGGAACACCGTTCACCGGAAGCATTCCGGTGCTGGATCGGGTGCGCCGCGCCCAGGAAAATCCGGACGACGACGGCCCCCCCGCCCCTGGCGCGAACGCTACGCCCCATGCCCCCGGCACATCCGGTCCGGCCGCACCCGCTCCGCCGCCGTCGGCCACCGATCCGACCGCTTCCGATCCGCCGCCGTCGGGCGCCGACGCATAACGGGGCGAATGCGGGGGCGACGCGTAAGGCTTGCCAGGAAGTGCTTTTTTTGGTTCATTGCACCGACCAGTCGCCTTTCTCCTGTCTCATTGCGACATGACCCCGCTACTCATGCACAACATGGCCCGCACGGCAGACAGGACTTTCATGCGAAAATCTCAAAAGGTACCTGCTTGTTGTCTGTCGAGCACGGACGTTCCCGCCGAGCAGACGCTTCGCCGGGAACTTGAACGCAATAAAAACGAGCATCGCCAGTTTCTGGAAACGCTGTTCTCCGCCATCCCCAGCCCGTTGTATTATAAGGATACCCAAGGCCGCTACCTGGGATGCAACACGGCCTTCGAGGCGCTTATCGGGAGACCCAGGCAGGAAATTCTCGGCCAAACCGCGTTCGAGCTCTATCCTCCGGATCACGCCGCCATCTATGACGCCCATGACCGCCGGGTCTTTCTCGAAAACACCCCCGAACGCTATGAGGCGCAACTGCGCGACGCCGCCGGGGGCGATCATCACGTGATCCTGAGCAAGGCCCCCTTCACCTCCGCCGACGGCCAGGTGCTCGGTCTGGTGGGCGTCGTGACGGACATCACCGTGCAAAAACGCCTGGAGGCGGATCTGCGCCGGGCCAGGGACGAGGCCGAGGCCGCAAACGCGGCCAAGACCGCCTTTTTGACCAACATGAGCCACGAGTTGCGCACCCCCCTCAACGGCATCATGGGCATGACCGAACTGCTTTTGTCCGAAACGCCCGACCCCCAGAAGGCCGAATCCCTGCAGATCATCCGCGACGCCTGCGAGCGGCTGACGGACATGGTCAACGACCTGCTGACCCTGTCCACCCTGATAAGCGCCCCCCCGGCAGGCCATCGTGCGGATTTCGACGTCCGCGAGGCGCTGTCCCCGCTTTTCGTCTGGTTGGGCCGCGAAGGGGAAAAAAAGGGCCTTGCGGTCACGACCCGCATCGCCCGGGAGGTTCCCCGCGCGGTGACCGGCGACATGGACCGGTTCCGGCAGGTGATCCTGAATCTGCTGGAAAACGCCCTGCGGTTCACCCCTGCCGGGGAGATCAAGGTCTTCGTCGGCATCGGCCCGGATGCCGCGCCGCCAGGGGAAGTCCTGCTCGTGACCCGCGTCTCGGACACCGGGGTGGGCATCGCCCCGGAGAAGCGTGAGTCCGTGTTCGAGGATTTCGTCCTGGCCGAGGACATCCTGACCAAACGCTTCGGCCGTACGGGCATGGGCCTTTCCATCTCCCGGCGGCTGGCCCGGTCCATGGGCGGCGACGTCACCGTGGAGAGCACGCCCGGACAGGGCAGCGTGTTCACCTTCGAGGCCCGCCTGCCCCTGGCGAGCCCCTGAACCCGTCAGGAAGGCGCCTCCACGCCCGGCCCGCCCCCCTTCCGGGAAAGCCCCTAACCCCGCGTCCGTTCGCCCTTCTTTTCTTATCTTGCTTTTTTGCGGCGAGAGGGTTAATTGACCCGTTTTTTAAGCTAGAATCCATAAAACCCCTTTTTCGTCTGCCATGAGGAGTCGCCGATGACCCGCAAGGACCGCACCGAGGGCATCTACAGCCGTCGCGAGGTGCTCGATGAATCCGAGCGCCGCCAATATTACCAGATCCAGATCAAGGATCTTCTGACCTATGCCTACCGGTATTCCGAGGACGTCAAAAAACGCTTCGACCGGGCCCAGTTCCAGGTGGGCAAGTTCAAGACCCTCTCGGACCTCAAACATATCCCCATCCTCAAGAAAAAAGAGCTCATCTTTTTGCAGTCCATGGGACCGCGCCTGGGCGGCCTGTTGACCAAGGACATGGGCGAACTGCGGCGCATCTTCCTGTCGCCCGGCCCCATCTTCGATCCCGAAGACCGCGACGAGGATTATTGGGGATGGACCGAGGGCTTCTACGCCTCGGGATTCCGCTCCGGCGACCTGGTCCAGGTGACCTTCAACTACCACCTGACCCCGGCCGGGCTCATGTTCGAGGAGCCCCTGCGAAACTTGGGCTGCGCCGTGGTGCCCGCCGGTCCCGGCAATTCCACCACCCAGCTTGAGATCATGCAGAAGCTGCGGGTCACCGGCTACGTGGGCACCCCCTCCTACCTCATGCACCTGGCCCAAAAGGGCGAGGAGGCGGGGCTCAACCTGCGCAAAGACCTGTATATGGAAGTGGCCTTCGTCACCGGGGAAAAGTTCTCGGAAAAACTGCGGGCCAACCTGGAAAAGAAATTCGACATCATCATGCGCCAGGGCTACGGCACGGCCGACGTGGGATGCGTGGGCTACGAGTGCTTCCACAAGACGGGCCTGCACATCGCCAACCGGGCCTTCGTGGAGATCTGCCATCCCGACACGGGCATCCCGCTCAAGGACGGCGAGGTGGGCGAGATCGTGGTCACGGCCTTCAACAAGACCTATCCCCTCATCCGCCTGGCCACCGGGGACTTGTCCTACATCGAGCGCGCCCCCTGCGCCTGCGGCCGCACCTCGCCGCGCCTGGGCAACATCGTGGGCCGCGTGGACACCACCGCCCGCATCAAGGGCATGTTCGTCTACCCGCACCAGGTGGAACAGGTGATCAGCCGCTTCGAGGAGATCAAACGCTGGCAGATCGAGGTCACCAACCCCGGCGGCATCGACGAAATGAATCTGGTCATCGAGGCCAGCAACTTCAAGCGCGAAGAAGACCTGCTGCACAAGTTCCGGGAGCGGATCAAACTGCGCCCCTCCTTGACCGTGCTCGTGCCCGGCACCCTGCCGCCGCAGATCCGGCCCATCGAGGACAAACGCAAGTGGGATTAGCGCCGCGTCCCGCATTCGACGCCCTTTGCCGCGCCGTGGCCCCGGTCTTCCCGTTCGGGAACGCCGGGGACGGGCGGCGGATGATCAAAGCCCGCCTCCCGGCCCGCATGTTCCGGCTGGCGGGTTTTTTATCGCTTTTCGCGCTTTTTCTGGCCGGATGCGCCGGAAAATCCGCCACCCCGCGCCCGCAGGCCCTGGCGGACACGCCGGGCGGCTTCGCCGCCAAGGCCGGGGCCGTGGGGCAGGGAACCTTCCTTGACCGCACCGGCCGCCCCCTGGCCGGAAACGACCTGTCCCGGGCAGTCGCCCCATACGACTACATCCTGGTGGGCGAATCCCACCCCAGCGCCTGCGACCATGCGGCCCAGGCCGCCGTGTTGGCCGCGCTCCTTGACGCCGGAAAGCGTCCGGCCATCGGCCTTGAGATGGTGGACGTCTCCCGCCAGGACATGCTTGCCGCCTTTCACGCCGGAAAGCTGGCCGTGGCCGACCTGCCCCGGGCCCTGGACTGGGAAAAAAACTGGGGATTCTCCTTCTCCCTGTACGCCCCGATTTTCGAACTGGCCGCCCGGCACGGCCTGCCGGTCTACGCCCTGAACCTGCCGTCGGAACTGGCCCGGCGGGCCGGGGCGCGCGGCGTCACCTCCTTAAGCCCGTCGGAAAACGCCCTTTTGCCCGGGCAGATCCTCCCGGCAGGCGAGAGAGCCACGCAACGCCTGACCGCATTTTTCGCCGAGCACGCGGCCATGATGCCGAAGTCAAAGGCCTCTCCGGCAGGCGAACCTTCCGAAGCCGCCAGGGAAAGGCTGCACTCTTTCCTGACGGTCCAGGCCCTGTGGGACACCCAGATGGCCTTTGCGGCCGTGGCCGCCCATGCCCGAAGCGGCCGCCCGGCATTGATCCTGGCTGGCGGCGGACATGTGGAATTCGGGGACGGCATTGCCGCCCGCATCCGCCGCCTGGACCCGGACGCGGCCATCCTGACCATCATGCCCTGGCGCGGCGGCCTTGATCCGGAACCGGAAGAGGCCGATCTCTTTTTCTACTGTCCCCTGGTCTTCCAAAGCCGACTGGGGTTTTCCCTGGAGATGGCCGAAACGGGGGGGAAGTCGCCCTCCCCGGCCCTGGTGACCGCCGTGACGCCGGGCTCCCGGGCCGAGACCGCCGGAGTGTTGCCCGGCGACGCCATCGTCTCGGTGGCTGGCAGGCCGGTGAGTTCCCTGTTGGACCTGCACAAGGCGGCCATGGACGCCGGACGGGAGAAAATCCCCTTGCGCCTGACCGTGCTTCGGGGCGGCGAGTCCCTGGACATCGCCGTCGAGCTGCCTAAACGGCCGTGAACCGCCAAGCCGCGCGCCTGCGCCGTGGCCTCCCGGCCCGCACGGCAGCACAAACCGACCCCCACACCGCACATGCCCGAACTGCCTGAAGTGGAAACCATCGCCCGGGGGCTTGCTCCCGGCCTCACAGGCCGAACCGTGGCCGACGCCCGCTTTTTGTGTCCCACGGTGCTGGCCGACTGCCCCTGCGGCGACGTTTTTCGCGACGGCGTCCGTGGCCGCCGCATCCGGGCCGTGCGCCGCCGGGCCAAGCTGCTCCTCCTCGATCTGGACCCGGCTCCGGGCCGGACGGACGCCGCCCATCTGGCCGTGCATCTCAAGATGACCGGACGGTTGTGGATCGGCGAGGCCGCCAGCGAGCCACTCAGGCATACCCGCTTCCAGCTTTTTTTGGACAACGGGCAGGCCCTTTTCTTCCAAGATCAGCGCCGTTTCGGCAACTGCCGCCTGCTGGCCGATCTCGCCTCCTGGCCTTTTTACGCCGCCCTGGGGCCGGAGCCCCTGGAGACCGATCCCAAGATCCTGGCCGCGCGGCTCGGGAAAAAGACCGCCCGCATCAAGGCCCTTTTGCTCGACCAGACCGTGGTGGCCGGGGTGGGCAACATCTACGCCGACGAAACCCTCTTCCTGGCGGGCATCCGCCCGGACGCCCGGGCCTGCGACCTCTCCCCGGCCCGGCGCAAAAAACTCTTCGCCGTCCTGCAACAGGTGCTGACCCGGGCCATCGCCGCCGGGGGCAGCACCATCCGCGACTACCGCACCCCGGAGGGCCTGGAAGGCGGCTTCCAGAACGACTTTGCGGTCTACGGCCGGGGAGGCGAACCCTGTCCGACCTGCGGCACGCCCCTTGCCGTCGCCAAGGTGGCCGGGCGGACCTCCACGTATTGCCCCCGGTGCCAGGGGTGACTTGTCCGGCCGTCGGGGCTACCATGCGCCGCCGCGCCGGTCGTCCCCGGCCGCCATGCCTATGAACGAACACGCCAAACAGATCGCCAAGGACGTCTCCATCGTCGGAGGCGCGACCCTCGTCAGCCGCATCCTGGGCTTTTTCCGGGATGTGATCCTGGCCTCCGTGCTTGGCGCGGGCGTGTACGCCGACGCCTTCTACGTGGCCTTGCGTCTGCCCAACATGCTTCGGAGGCTCTTCGCCGAGGGCTCCATGACCATGGCCTTCGTGCCCGTGTTTTCAAACCTGCGCGAGACCGAGGGCGATCAGGCGGCCTTCGCCATGGCCCGTTCGGCCCTGGTCTGGCTGCTCGGCATCCTGTCGGCCGTCACCGCCCTGGCCATCTTTTTCGCCGACCCCGTCACCCGGCTCATCGCCCCGGGGTTTGCCTCCAAACCCGAACTGTTCGCCCTGACCGTGGATCTGGTGCGCATCGTCTTCCCCTACATCATCCAGATCTCGGCCGTGGCCCTGTGCATGGGCGTGCTCAATTCCATGGGCCATTTCCTGGCCCCGGCCCTGGCCACATCGGAGCTCAACACGGCCATCATCCTGGGGGCCGGAGTGGCCTGGGTCTTCGGCCTGGACCCGGCCTACACCCTGGCCTGGTCCGTGCTGGCGGGCGGTTTCGGGCAGTGGTCCATGCAGCAGCCGTGGATGCGCAAATACGGGTTTCGCTGGCGCGGCCCCTTCCGGCTCAAAGACCCAGGCGTCATCAAGATGGCCAAGCTCATGATCCCCACGACCTTCGGCGCGGCGGTCTACCAGCTCAACATCCTTTTGGGCACCCTCCTGGCCTCCTACCTTCCCGTGGGCAGCGTCTCCTACCTGTACTACGCCGACCGGCTGGTGCAGTTCCCCCTGGGGATCTTCGGGGTGGCCATCGGCACCGTGGCCCTGCCGAGCCTGTCCCGGCTGGCCACGGGCGGGCGCATGGAGGAATACACCTCCACCCTGGCCGCCTCCCTGCGGCTGACCCTTTTCATCAGCCTGCCGTCCACGGCGGGGCTTATCGCCCTGGCCCATCCCATGGTCGCGGTGCTCTTCGGCCGGGGGGCGTTTTCCCCCGAGGCCGAGGCCGCCACCTCCGCCGCCCTGGTGGCTTTCACCGTGGGACTTCCGGCCTTTGCCTGCGTGCGGCCGCTTTTTTCGGCCTACTACGCCCTCTCGGACACCAAGACCCCGGCCGTGACCGCCGCCGTGTGCCTGGCGGCCTACGCCGCCACGGGCTATGGCCTCATGGGCTCCATGGGCCATGTGGGCCTGGCCCTGGCCACCTCCGTGTCCTCGTGGCTCAATGTGCTCATCCTGTGGTTCATGCTGCGCAAAAAAATCGGTCCCTTTTTCCCCCTGGACAAAACCCTGGCCGTAAGCCTTGGTCTGAGCCTGTGCATCGGCGCGGCCGCCTATGCGCTGTCCGGCTTTCCCGTCCTGTCCCTGGTCCTGATCCTGCCCCTGGCCGCCGCCTACATGGCCGTCAGCGCCCTTTTCGGGGTGGAGGAGGCCCGGATGGCGACCGGACTGGCCAAGCGCCTCGTCCCCCGACGGTTCCATAAAAAAACATCGTAAAAGGACACCCGCCGTGACCACCCTTGAAATCGCCATTGCCTTTTTGACCCTGGCAGGCCTTGAAATCGTGCTCGGCATCGACAACATCGTCTTTATCGCCATCATCACCAACAACCTGCCCGACGCCATACAATCCAAGGCCCGCAAGATCGGCCTGCTTCTGGCCATGGGCACGCGCATCGCGCTGCTCTTCGCCATCACCTGGGTCATGCGCCTGACCGCGCCGCTTTTTACGATCATGGAGCTGACCCTGTCCGGCCGCGATCTGATCCTGCTCGCCGGCGGGCTTTTTCTCATCGCCAAGTCCACCTTCGAAATCCACGACAAGATCGAACACCGGCCCCACGAGGAACACGCCGCCCGAAAGGCCCTGACCTTCCGCTCGGCCGTGACCCAGATCGCCCTTTTGGACATCATCTTCTCCCTGGATTCGGTCATCACCGCCGTGGGCATGGTGGGGCAGATAGGGATCATGGTCTCGGCCGTCGTCGCGGCGGTCCTGGTCATGATGGTCTTCGCCGACACGGTCAGCCGCTTCGTGCATCGCCACCCCACCATCCAGATGCTGGCCCTGTCGTTTCTGATCCTCATCGGGGTGTTCCTGGTGGCCGAGGGCCTGGGCAAGCACATCGACCGGGGCTACATCTACTTCGCCATGTTTTTCTCGCTTTTAGTGGAATTTTTGAACATGCGGATGCGCAAGACCCAGGCGTCGTAGGGGAGTTGGGCAGGGGGAAGCCTGCGGCGGACCCGGACGACCGGGTGGAAGGGAGGCCTCCGGCGGCCAAGGGACTTAAAACCCCTTGGAACCCCCAAACGGGGGCCAGAGACCGGACGGCTTCCTGACGATGGCTGATGATCCGGGACGGACAGGCCGGGCGACGGGTTTGCGCACGGCGCGGCAGGCAGGCCCGAGCGAAGCGACGCATGGCCTGACGCCGCGCCATGCCGCAGGCCCCGAGCCCGGCCGACCAAACGAATATCCGAGATGGGTCGTTTTATGGAAAACCCCGCCCCGAGCACTGACGCCGTGCGCGACGCCCGCGCCCTGTTTCCCCGGGGGCTGACCCAACCCGAATCGGGCTGGCGGTTCTCCCTGGACGCGCTTTTGCTCGGCGCCTTCGCATCACCCAAGCCCGGGGCCAGGGTGCTGGACCTGGGCTGCGGCTGCGGCCCGGCCGGGCTGTGGCTGCTGCTGCGGGAGATGTGCCCGAACGCCACCGTGACCGGTGTGGACATTTCCCCGGACATGGTCCGGGCGGCCGGGGAAAACGCCGCCCTCCTGGGCCTGACGGATGTCTTTTCGGCCCATGTCCTGGACGTCCGGGAGGTTCGCGCCCGGGCCGCCGACGCGCCGCGCAAGGGAGCTTTTCGCCCAGAACCCGAATCCTTCGGCCACATCCTGTGCAATCCGCCCTACCAGCCCATGGGCGCAGGCCGGAGGAGCCCCCACGCGGGACGCCGCCTGGCCCGCTGCGAGTCCTGCGGCACGCTTGACGACTTCCTGTCGGCGGCGGCCTTTCTCCTGGCCAACCGGGGCGGGCTGTCCGTGGTCTATCCGGCCTCCAGGCTGACCGGACTCATCACCGCCCTGACCGAAAAAAACCTCGAACCCAAAACCCTGCTGCCCGTCCTGTCCCGCCCGGACCATCCGGCCCGGCTGGTCCTCGTCTCGGCCGTCAAAAACGGCGGCCGGGAACTGGCCGTCTTGCCGCCCCTGATCCTGTACCGGGAGTCCGACGGGACAGACGGCCCGGACGCAGGCGCGCCCCGCCGCCTGTCCGAATCGGCCCTGGCCTTCTGCCCCTGCCTGGCGGCCAACCCCTGAAGCGCCACGCAAAACGCCCCGCGGCCCCGCGCCTTCACGGCACGGTCCGGGACCACTCTCCGGTTCATGATGTCGAGGTTTCGGGTTGGAGGCGGGACGCAGCACCCGTCACTCAGGCGGGCGGCGAAGTGGGCGGCGACGCGGAAGGCCCGTCAGGGCGCGGCATGCCGAGCCTGTCCTGAATATCCGTCACGGCGCGCTCGATGTCGTCGTACAAGTGATCCTCCCCCACCAGGTCGGCCATCCCGTTTTTGCGGAACATGGCCGCGACGTCCGGGGCGAGGTCGGCAAAGGCCAGCAGAATGGTGGCCTTTTTGAGATCCCGGGCCAGGGCCAGAAGCATGTCGGCGGAGGTGATGCACAGCCGCCGGTTGGCCTTGAGTTGCAGAACCAGGGCCCGGGGCGTGGCCGGGCCCGTGCAGAAATCCATGACCGCAGCCTGAAATTTCCCGGCGTTGGCGAAAAAAAGCGCCCCTTCCATCCGCAGCACCCGGATTCCGGGGACTTCCCTGGCCCGGGAATGCTGGCGTGCACTCACCCAGATGACCCCGCAATCCCTGATCTCCCCCATGACGGAGAGATCAATGGTGCTGGCGAAAAAAAGAAGACACGCCAGGGAGGCAAAAACCGCCAGCATGAGTCCGGGCAGGATGTCGAGCACCACCACGCCGCCAAGGGCGATCAGGCACAACACGAATTCGTAGCCGCTTTGGCGGAAGTAGCGCCGCACCTCGGACACCTTCATCAGCCTGGCCACGGCGTGCATCACCACCGCGCCCAGGATGGCCTCGGGAAGCCCGTAAAAAAGCGGGGTGAAAAAACACAGGGTCAGTCCGACCATCAGCGCGGCCACCCCCGAGGAGACCTTGCTCCTGGCCCCGGCGGCGACGTTGACGGCGGTGGAGGACATGCTGCCCCCGGCCAGGATGCCCCCCACCAGGGCGCTTCCCAGATTGGCCGCCCCCAGGGCCGTCAGTTCCCTGTCGGCCTCGACGCGCAGCCCGAACCGCGCCGCGGAGTGCTCCGCCGCCCCCAGGGCCTGGGAAAAGGCCACCAGGGCCAATCCGGCCGCAGCCGGGGCCAGGGCCTTCAGGTCGGCCGCATGGACGGATGGAAAAGCAAGGGACGGCAGACCGGCAGGGAAAGCCTGGACCGTGTCCACGCCGAATTCCGGGCCCAGATCGAACAGCCGGGAGGCCACGATCCCCAGAACCAGGATGAATAACCCGGCAGGCAGACGCGAGGCGAATCTTTCAAAAAAAAACAGCATGGCCAGGGCAGAAAGGCCCACGGCCATGGTGACCGGATTGCAGTTTCCCATATGCTCGGCCAGATGCACGACCTGCATGAACATGTCGCCGTGGCCGCGCGGCAGGCCTAAAATCTTATGCAACTGGCTGGCGGCGATGTAGACGGCCAGACCGAAGATGAATCCGGTCATCACCGGCTTGGACAGAAGCGCGGTGACGCGCCCAAGCCGCAAAAGGCCCGCCGCAAGGAAGATGGCCCCGGCGCAGAGCACCAGGAGGGCTGTGAGTGCGACATACCTGGCCGGATCGCCTCCGGCCAGGGGGGCGACGATGGCCGCCATCATGATGGATTCGGACGAGGTGGCGGCGCAGACCATAACGGGACTGCCGCCCAGGAGAAAATACAGCGGCAGCGAGGCCAAAAGCGTGTACAGGCCCGCCTGGACCGGCATTCCGGCCATGCCCGCATAGGCCAGGGCCTCCGGGGCCAGCACGCCCCACAGCGTCAGCCCGGCCAGGATGTCCGTCCCCGGGGAGACGTCGCCCATGCCCGGGAGTCTGTGCAAGGCCTGCCGCAGGCGCGGCTTCACATCCAATGCCCGGCCTCCATGCCTTTTTCGCGTCGCCCGCGCCGTTTGCGCCGTTTTCGAGTCGACAGAAACAGTGTCCGCATGCCCCCGGCAGGGTGGCGCATTCCCCCCGCAACGGCCCTTCGCCCAGGTGTTGCGTCCCTTACAAGCCCGACACTAGACGCGCGTCCGGCGCAACGCTTTGCCCACGCCGATCTGCATCAGATCCTCGCCGATGATCAATCGGCCGTCAAACCCCTTCTGGGCCTGCCGCAGGCGCGCCACCGGGGTGTTTCCGGGACCGATATGGCTTAAGACCAGGGTTTTGGCCCGGCACGACGCCGCGACCTTTCCCACGTCGTCGAGTGCGGTGTGGGCCGAAAGCACATGTTGATACAGGGGCCAGGCCGGGTCGCCCGGCTTGGCGCCCTTGAAGGAGCCTTCCACCCAGATGTTGTCGATGATCTCATGCACCAACACGTCGCAGCCCTGGGCGAGCTTTTGCATGTTGCCCTTGGTGTCGGGACCGGTGTCGCCGGAGATGACCACCGATCCGTCCTCGGTGTCGAAGCGGAAGGCGAAAGACGGATAGACCTGGGCATGGTCCACCAACACGGCGGACACCTTGACCAGATCGTCGCTGTAGATGGGAAAGGGATCCATGGCCGGGCAGGTCTCGGCCCGGGTCCATATCTTGGCCGGGTCCGGGACGTGAAAGCCCGCGGGCCAGGGGACGCCGTTTGGGTCGCCGATCTCCTTGACGTCGATGATGTTCGGGATTTCGGGATAGTTCTCGTCGTGGGTGCAGTTGTTGAAGGTGGTGGCGAAGGCTTGCAGGATCAGGTCCGTGGTCTGCCGGATGCCCGGGGTCGGGGTGGCCAGCGGGGTATCGACGCCTGCCATCTGCACCATCCCGTTATAACCGGAGACGTTTTCATCCAGCCGCCCCCGGTTGCAGGGACCAAAAATCTTGAGCTTGTCGGGAACCCCGAATCCGGCCCGGGCCCCGATCTCCAAGAACGTGGGATAGTCGCCGAGGTGGTCCATGTGCATATGCGTAATAAAAACCGCCCGCACCTTGGCGAGGAAATTGGACAAATCCCCCTGAATGGTTTGACCGCGATACGTCAAGAATTTTCCATGGTTGAAAGCCTGGGCCATACGATGGGTCGCGCCGAACCCCAGGTCGATGACGTACATGGCGTCTCCGACCACGAGCACCTGGGAGGCGCTGGCCCGATCCGAGCCCGGCCACCACGTCATGCCGCCGGTCGTCCCCAAAAGCACCAACCGGGTGCGATGGTTCACGGCGTCGGCTTTCTTTTTCTGTCCGGCCGGATGCGCGTTCGCCAGGCGGCCGCCAAGTCCCACCATGAGCGGGGCCAGGGCCAAGGCCCCCATCCCCTTCAAAAGCGAGCGACGGTGAATCCTCGGCCCTTTCACATCCCTGATCGGCATGGAAACCTCCCCGTTTCGAATGGCTGACAAAGGAAATACGGTTCGACAAGGATTGTATCCTACTCACGGGAGGCGGTCCATGGTCGCCCATATCGACGCTCCGATCAATGGGCGTTGCGACAGCGGCCATCGCATGACATCCGGCGGCGCAGGCCGATCAATCTGAATCCCCACCGGATTGTCCGAAAGGATCACTACCGCCCCTGGGGAAACAGCACCTCGGGGCGCGGTTCCGGAAGCTCCATATTCGCAGCCTGGACGGTCTGGCGCATGGCCGCTGTGGCCACGGCAAGCCTGGCCAATTCACTACGATAGGGCACGGCGGCCTGGGCCGTTCCGGCGTCGCCCTCGTCAACGGCCATAAAATGCGGCGGACACGCCGCGAACATTCCCGCCGCCACCACCAGCACGAAAAGAAACCGTCTCATGGCCATCCCTCCGATCCGTTTCGGCCTCGCGTCCTGCGGCCCATCCGCCTGCGCGAGTCGCCATTGAATCCAAGGAAAGCCAAAAGCGTGCCGCAGACGGAAAACATCTGCAACATGCCGCCATGTCGGACTTTTTTACGGATAAAAAGGGAACACTCAGAAGCGGTCTGTCGGCGCGTTCGCGGCAGGAAAGCGAAGTGACGAAATATCGTGCCCACGATCCCGGCCAGACGATATTTCGCAGGCGGACGAGAACGGCGCATAGCCGGGGCCGGAAGCGCCCCCCGGGGGGAGAACGCCAGCCCCCCCCGGCCACAGGACCGCGGGGACCGGAAAAACGCTTAGAAAACCACGCCCTCGAACCAATAGATCTTCGTTTCCGGATCCTTCCAGGCCGCCTCGGGAAGTCCGGCCTTGCGGCAGGTCTGGCGCAGAAACGTCACCCGGTCCCAGCCCCATTCCACGGGCACCTGCGGCAAAAGCAGGCCGGAATGCATGCCGCGCCGGAGAAAGAGGCCATGCCGCCCCACCTCGATGCGCTCCGGGTCCGGACACGGGGCCAGGGGGCTTAAGACCGTGATCTCCACCTCAAGCCCGTCCAGTTCGGCCCGGGTCAGCGGCGGAAACCGGGGATCCTCGAAGGCGGCGGCCAGGGCCATGTCGGCCACGTTGTCCCACAGGGGCCGGTCAGCCACGATATGCCCGATGCAGCCGCGAAGCTGGTCCCGGCGCTTGAGGGTGACAAAGGCCCCGTAGGGTTCGCGCAACACATCCGTCGGCGGTTCGGGAACGCCGCTGTCGCGACCATCCAGGCGTTCCATGATGCGCCGCCACACCAATTCCTTGAGGGACTTTTTTTCCGTGTCCGTAAGGGAAAATCGGAACCTTTCCATGGCCTTTCACCTCATCGTGTCCTGCCGATTGCCGACCCCGGGCCGGTCGGCGCTCACCTGGAACCCGCCTGCCACAGACGCCGAAAGGACATCCGCAGCCCGCCCGGATCATTTTTTACGTCGCAGGTCCGGCGCTCCGGCCAATACGCCCGGCCAGCCGCCCCCAATCGCAACGCTGCTTGCACCATTGCCCAAAAACCTCTCCTGGGCAAGACGCCAGGCATGCCCGGCCCAAGTTCCTGCCTGTCGGCCTCCCTAAAACCCCAAATATTGACAAAATTGTCACAATACCTTGACAAGGCTCTGTTCTGCTCGATAAAAGTATATGCACCTATGGATAGGACTCCCGTCCGATACGTACGATCCCACGCGCCACCAGGATGGTTCAGCGCTTCCCGGTCCTGTAGAAACAAACCTCGACCCTGGGAGCTACTTGCATGCAGTTTGCCAAAAACGTCAAACTTTCCTGGAAGCTTGCCGCCATCGGCGTGGCCTTCGTCCTCCCCCTGGCCGTCCTTTTGCTTCTCGCCATCCAAAACATCAACGGACAGATAGCCTTCAGCCGTCTGGAAACACAGGGCAACGACTTTCAACGTCCCCTGGAAAAACTCCTGGAACACCTCCCCCGGGCCACTTCCGACCCCGTCGCCGCCTCCCGGGTCGACCAGGCCTTCGCCGAACTGGCCGACGCCGCCAAGCGGCATGGCGACGACCTGCAATTCACCGCCGAGGGCCTGGGCATCCGCAAACGCTCCCATCTCGATCCCGCAGCCGTGGCCGCCAGATGGACCCAGGCCAGGGCCAGCCAGGGCGATCCGGCCGTCTTCAAGGATAAGACGGCGGCCCTGGTGGACGACGTCATGGGCATGATCACCCATGCCGGGGATACCTCCAATCTGATCCTCGATCCCGACCTCGACAGCTACTACATGATGGACCTGACGCTTCTGGCCCTGCCCCAGACCCAGCGCCGCCTGGCCAACATCCTCGACTTCGGGGACACGGCCCTTGGCGGCCCCCTGTCCGAGGAGGATCGCCGCCGGTTCCACACCCTGGCCGAGATGCTTGCCGAGTCCGACTTTTCCCGCATCCTGGCCGACACCGAAACCACCCTCAACGAAGATCCGAACTTCTACGGCGTAAGCCCGCATCTGGCCCAAAACATGGCGGCGGGCCTGTCCCGGTACAAGGCCGCCACAGAACCGTTTATCGCCCTGCTCACGTCCCTGGCCGCCGGTGAGCCGGTCACCCGGGAGGCCTTCCTGGCATCGGGCAACGCCGCCCGGGATGCCGCCTTCCGCTATTGGGAGGTCTGCGCCGACGAGCTGGATACCTTCCTGGCCGTGCGCATCGGCGACTACACCACCCGGCGCACGACCATGCTCGCGGCCACGGGCCTGGCCTTGATCCTGGCCACCACCCTGGCCTTCCTCATCGGCCGGGGCGTCACCCGGACCATCACGGGAATGGTCGCCTACGCCCGGGCCGTGGCCGACGGCGACCTGAGCGCCCAGTTGCAGGCCGGGGGCAGCACGGCCGAACTCAACCTGCTCCAGGAGGATCTGGGGACCATGGTGGCCGCCCTCAAGGAGAAGCTGGGGTTTGTCCAGGGCATTCTGGGCGGCATCACCATGCCCTGCCTGGTGGTCAATCCTGAAGGCCGCATCACCTATTTAAACACCCTGTTGTGCCATTTCATGTCCAAGGACAAGTCGGCATCGGACTACCTCGGCACGCACATCCGCGACTTTTTCACCGGCAACAGGGAAATCGCCGACCTGATTCTGACCACCCTGGCAGGACGCACCCTGCTCACCAACCAGGGATTCGAGGGCTCGGACACCCGGGGCGGCCGTTTTTTCATCAAAATCGACGCAGCCCCCATCTTCGACCTGGAAAACCGCGCCCTGGGCTGCTTCGCCCAGTTCGCGGTGCTGACCGAGGTCAAACGCCAGGAAGAAACGCTGGTGGAAACCAACAAGGTCATCTGCGAAACCGCCGACCAGGCCGGGGCCATCGCCTCCGAGGTGGCGGCGGCGGCGGCGGAGCTGTCCCTGGTGGTGGAGCAGACCGGCAAGGGCATGGGCATCCAGCGGGCCCGCACCGGCGAAACGGCCACGGCCATGCAGCAGATGAACGCCACGGTGCTGGAGGTGGCCAAAAACGCCTCGGGCGCCGCCGAGCAGGCCGAGCGGACCATGCACAAGGCCCGGGAGGGGGCGGACACGGTACACCAGTCGGTCACGGCCATCGGCCGGGTGAAGAGCCAGACCGACATCCTCAAGGACCGCATCGCCACACTGGGGGAACAGGCCGCAGGCATCGGCCGGATCATGAACGTCATTTCCGACATCGCCGACCAGACCAATCTTTTGGCGCTTAACGCCGCCATCGAGGCCGCCCGGGCCGGAGAGGCCGGACGCGGCTTCGCTGTCGTGGCCGACGAGGTGCGCAAGCTCGCGGAAAAGACCATGCACGCCACCACGGAGGTGGGCGACTCCATCACCGCCATCCAGGCCGGGGCCAAGGAGGCGGTCAGCGGCATGGACGAGGCCACCCTGGCCGTGGCCGAGGCCACCCGGTTGGCCGACCATTCCGGCGTGGCCCTGCAGGAAATCATGGAACTGGCCGGGCACACCAACGACCAGGTGCGCTCCATCGCGGCCGCGGCCGAGGAGCAATCCGCCGCCAGCGAACAAATCCACCGGGCCGTGGACGAGGTCAATCATGTGGCCGAGGAGACAGCCCAGGGCGTGGACCGTTCCATGCGGGCCGTGGAGCAATTGGCCTCCCAGGCCGAGGCCTTGGACCACTTGATCCGCAAAATCGGCGGCGAATCCTGCCTTCCCGCCTAAGCCGCACAACCCGCAAACGAAACGCGGCCCGGCGGGAATCCCCGCCGGGCCGCGCGTGATCGGCGTCAGGCCTTTTTCAATCCGCACCCAGCGGGACCGGCCTCGCTCAATGCGCGACATCCGAAAGGCGGATCAGCGAATGCCACGCTCGTTGAAAAAGGGTCCGTATTTTTTGTCCACACCCTTGATATGCCCCACCAGCCAGTCCTTGAGAAAACGCATGACATCCATGGTCAGGGAGGTTTTGCCCTCCTTGAAGGCGTTTTCAAATTCCAAGACCTTCGCGACAAATCGCTCATGCTCTTTTTTGTGGTTGAGATAGCCGGGATATTTGAGTTTCTCCATATACCGCTCTTCCACGCCGAAATGTTCCACCGTATAGTTTTTCAGGGCGTCCACCAGACCTGCCAGAACCTTCACGCCCTTCCTCGATCGCATGGCCTCATGCAGGCCGTTAATCATGTCCACCAGCACCTTGTGCTGGTCGTCGATCTCGTCGATGTTCACGGACAACGACTCGTCCCAGATCAGCATGGGGCCGTCGCCGCTGCTGCCTGGTTTGGCCGAACGTCCCGGAAGAGCGGCCGTCGGGCGCGGGGTGCGGCTTGGGGTTGGGGCGAAAGAAGGGGCGGGCCTGGTGCTTCGGGGCCTTGGCCGGGAGTCGCGCGGCCCCGCCCCCGGGGCCTCGCCGCCCATGGCGCTGATGACCGCGTCCAGCTCCCCGGCCAGCCGGGACAGTTCGTCCAGGGCCGCAGCCGCAGCCGCCATGTCCTCGACCGTGGTCCCGGCGATGCCGTTGACCTCCTCCACCGCCCGGTGGATCTCCTCGCTGACGGCGGACTGCTCCTCCGAGGCCGTGGCGATGGACAGAACCTGCCCGGCGGTGTCGTCCACGATGGCCACGATCTCGTCCATGAACCGTCCGGATTCCTCGGCGGCCTGGGTGCTCTCCACCACGCCCAGGGCGGCCGCCTCCACGGCGGCGATGTTTTCCTTGGCCTGCTTCTGGATATCGCCCACGGCCTGTCCCACCTCGCCGGTGGCCTGCATGGTCTTTTCCGCGAGCTTGCGCACCTCGTCGGCCACCACGGCGAAACCGCGCCCGGCCTCTCCGGCCCGGGCGGCCTCGATGGCGGCGTTAAGCGCCAAAAGATTGGTCTGGTCGGCGATGTCGTTGATGACGCTTATGACCTGCCCGATGCCGTCGGCCTGTCGGCCAAGCTGGCCCATGGTCTCTTTGAGGGCCAAAATCCGCTCCTCAATGCTGGCGATGGAGGCCACGGCCGAGCGCACGCCCTGCGCCCCGGTCTGGGCCTTTTCTTTGGCGCGACCGGCGCTTTCCGCTGCGCCCGAGGCGTTTCTGGCCACCTCCAGCACCGTGGAGTTCATCTCCTCCATGGCCGTGGCCGTTTCGGCCATGCGATCCCGCTGATGGTTGGCCCCCCGGTTGACCTCCTCCACCTGCCCGGACAACTGGGCGGCGGCCTCGGTGAAACTCACGGAAACCATTTTGGCCTGGGCGGCCGCCTGGGCCATCTTCTCCAGCACGGCCTGGGCCTTTGCCTCGTGCTCCCGGGCCTTTTCCAGGGCGGAAGCGGTCTCGGAGGCGCTTCGCACCGCCTCCTGCTCCTTGCCCCGGGCCGTCTCCATGAGTTCTCCCAGGCGGGCCACCATGTTCACCATGGACTCCTTGAGGGCCAAGAGCTCCTGCCGAAACTCCCCCTTGATTCCGGCGGACAGATCGCCCCCGGCCACGGCCCCGGCATAGTCGCGAAGCCGGACCAAGGGGGTGGTGATATTGCGGGTAATGCTGACGATGACGAAACAAAGGAGGATCACCCCAAAGACGACGCCCACGGCCTGGGTCGCAAGCAAAAACCCCACCTTGGCCTCGGATTCGGACTGCATGAATTTGACTGCGTCGTCCATGGCCGCCACCACGCCCTCGCCGCCTTCCAGAAAACGCCGTACGGCCTGGGGATCGGGCGCATCCAGGCAGGCCTTGAGCTCCCGGCCGAAATCATCCCATTTGGCCCTGACCTGGCGCAACTTTTCCGCGGCCTGCGCCGTGGCGGCAGGCACTTTTGCCGTTCCCCCTGTCGGCGACAGCCCAAGGGGGGCGTTCCCCGAAGAGGTCAGGGAGGCAAGGGTGGTCTCGAAGACCTGCACTTGGTCGGTAATGGTGCGTTGCAGGTCTGCCGTGGGGAGTCCCTGTTTTTTTACATCCAGATAATGCAGGACATTTTTCGAAATCTTCTCCACCAGCATGCGCTGTCGACCAGCCAGATTGACTACCAGGCCGTCGGTCTTCTGGGCCGACGTCAGCCACCAGGTCGCCCCAAACATAACAACAACGATGCTGAAGACAGCCACAACAGAGAAAATAAGTCTTTTCCCAATGCTCATACAACACCTCATGTTTCTGTGGAAAAGGGGAAAGGTCGGAAAGGACAAAAAAAGAAATGATCCACGCGGCAGCCTATCCGAGGAAACGACCTGGGCAGGGTACTTCCTGGAAGAGCCCGCACCGGCGCATGGTCCAAATCTACCAAGGTCCGGAATTATAGCAAGGCTGTCCGAAGGCGGAAGGCTGTGCGCACACGAATGCCGTTCGAACGCCATCCGCTTGAAACAGAGCAAAATACTATACTTTGCGTGGGGAACCACCAATCCGAAAAAAATTTCATCCGGTCAAAGCACCCCGGGAAAGGCCGCCGCATTCGGCGCTTCCCGAAGCGGCGAAGGCGCCGCCACAGGCATACCCCGCCCCGGCGCGAACCAATCTCGGGCCGCAGCCGAAACGCCGGGAGGGCATGGGACGCGCGCACAGGGAAAAACGCATGCGGCGTCCCTACGGATCATTCATGGCCGTTCCTTCGGCCGGGCCAGGGGCGGCCTCGTTCGCGAAGCTTGTGCAGGATCGTCCGGCAACGATGTCCCGGGTCCGCACCGCAGCCTTTCCGACGCCCCCCTGGCGCCAACCGCCCAGGGGAGAAAGCAGGCGTGAATGGAACCAGCCGGGCAGGCCCGACTGCCCGCCCCGGCGCAACAAACCGCACAGGGCGAAAGCAGGCGCGAAAGCCCGACAACCGCTGTCGGCCGCCGCCAGTCGCCGGTCAGGCGAAGAGAACCCCCGCCGCCGTGAGCGCCGTCTCCATATCCGCATCGGACAGGCGCAACCGCGACTGCAGGACCAGTTTCTCCTGCCCCGGATCGAAAAGCGGATAGTCGCTGCCGAAAAGGATGCGTTCTTTGGGATGGCGGTCGTAGATTTCGCGCAGGGTCGCGTCGTCCAAAAAGGCCAGGGTGCTTGAGGTGTCGATGTAGACATCCTGACCGATGAGGTGCGTCAGGGCCCACTGCCAATGCCGGTAGCCGCCCATGTGTGCGGCGATGATGACAAGCTCCGGGAAATCGCGGTGAATGGCCGCCACCTTCATGGGGCAGGAGTTGTTCTGCTCGGGCGGCAGCACGTCGCCCACATGGAGCATGACCGCAAACCGGCCGCTGATCATCTCAAAGATCGGCCACAGTCGGGGATCGTCCAGCCGAAAGCCCTGGAAATCGGCGTGCAGCTTGATGCCCCGGATTCCGGCCCGCTCCAGGCGGTCGAGTTCGCCAGCGATGTCCGGATAATCGGGATGCAGGGTGCCGAAGGCCCGCACCCGGGGATGATCCCTCTCAAGTTCGATGGCCCAGTTGTTGGCCGGGATGACCTGGGCCGGGGACGTGGCGGCGCTATGCACCACCACCCGGTCGATGCCGCCAGCCGTCGCCCTGGCCAGAAGATCCTCGATCAGGCCGGTTCCCACCGGGGGAATGCCGTAGTGGTTGTTGAGCTGGGCGATGACTTTGTGGGCGATCTTATGATGATAGGCGTGGGTGTGAATATCGAAGGTCAACAACGTGTACATACCTCGGTTAGGCGTTTCGTTTTCCCCAAAGCGGATCACGTTTCGAACACAACCGCGCGGGTTGGGACAGGTTTCGGAAATGTGCGGGGGACGGGGGGTCAGGGGGCGGGGTCGCCCTGGAACAGGGCCTTGAGCCAGTCCGGCACGGCCACCGGCCGGCCCTGGGGATTGATGCAGGCATGCTGGGTCTGTCCCACGGCCAGAAGCGTCGCGCCGTCCGGCGGGCCAAAAACCTGATACGTGAAAAGGATGGAGGCCCGGCCCCATTCGCGCACCGCCGTGCGCACCAGGATCTCCTCGTCGTAGCGGGCGGACTTGATGTAGCGCACATGCATCTCCCGCACGGGGAGGACGATGCCGCGCTTTTCCACATCGCCGTAGCCCATGCCCCGTTCCCGGATGAACTGGCTGCGGGCCCGCTCGAACCAGTGGGGATATTCGCCGTAATAGGCCACGCCCATCATGTCCGTCTCGCCGTAGGACACCCGGAACCGGTGCCAGGCGTCGGGGAGCGGAAACTGGTCGCGCTTGAGGATCATGCCCGGCGTCCGGCCCGGTCCAGGGCGAAGTCCAAAAGATCAAAGCCCTGCTCCACCACAAGGCCTGTGCCAGCGGCCAGGGCCTCGGTAAAGGCCGGGGCGGGCTGGGGCGAAAGGCCCTCGCGCCACAGGACGAAGGGCACGGGATCGGTGGTGTGGGTCTTGACGGCGATGGGCGTAAAATGGTCGCAGGCCGTCAAAAAGATCGTATCCGTCCCGGCCAGGGCCTCCCGCAGGGGCCCCACCACCAGCCGGTCGAAGCGCGTCACCGCCTCCACCTTGTCCGCCGCCTGCCCGCCGTGGCCGCATTCGTCCGGGGCCTCCACATGCAGGAACACGAAATCCCCCCGGGTCAGAAAGTCCAGGGCCGCCGCGACCTTTCCGGCGTAGTTGGTGTCCAGAAGCCCCGTAGCCCCGGGCACGTCCACGACCTCCATCCCGGCCGCCCGGCCCAGGCCCTTGACCAGATCCACGGCCGAGACCACAGCCCCGCGCAGGCCGTATTTCTCCTCGAAAGGCGGCAGGCTCAGGGTGCCGCCCTGGCCCCAGGGCCACACGGCGTTGGCCCGCGAACCATGGTTCGTCACGGCCAGGACCGTGGCCGCCTTGGTCATGAACTCCCACAGGATGGGGCTTTTCCGGAAAAGGGCCAGATCCTCGGCAATGGGCTTGTCGGTGATGTCGTGGGGCGGCCGCACGGCCATGGAGGCCTCGAAGCTTTTCACGCCGCGCGTCTCGGCCCCGGCCTTGAGCACCAGGATATGGCGGTACTGCACCCCGGGATACACGGACATGTCGATGCCCGCGCAGGTTCGTGACAGCCCGGCCACGATCCGGTGGGCGATGTCGGTGTCGATATGACCGGCGGAATAGTCGCGCATGACCCCGGCGTCGGAAAACTCGCTCACCGTGACCAGGTTCAGGCGGAAGATCAGGTCGTCGGGCCAGGTGACCAGCCCCATGGCCGCCGCCTCGATGGGCCCTCGGCCGGTGTGGTATCTGGCCGGGTCAAAGCCGAGCAAGGACATGTTGGCCACGTCGGACCCGGGCGGCATGCCCTGGGGAATGCTGCGGCAAAGCCCCACCACGCCCGAAGCGGCCATGGCGTCCATGTGCGGCGTGTGCGCCGCCTCAAGGGGCGTTTTCCCGCCCAGGGACTCCACGGGCCAGTCGCCCATGCCGTCGGCCAAAAGGAATATGCATTTCATGGTCGCACGCACCTTGCCCGGGAAGGTTGGGGAGAGGTTCAACGGAATGTGGCCGGACGCCGGGTCCGGCCACGGAATTCGCGACATTTTGCCGGGGGGGAGGCCTCCGGCGGCCAAAGGGTTTCACCCTTTGGAATCCCATAACGATTTCAGATCGTTGTCATTCGCGCACAAGGCGCTTGACGAAAAGGCATACGCCCAAGTCCGGGCGGCGTCAAAGCACCCGGTAATGGACGGTTTCCGGGCGCAGAAAGGACATGGCGTCCACGGCCTTGATGACCCGGCGCACGGCCCGAACCGGCGCGGCGTGGGTCAAAAAGACGATGGGCACGACCCCTGTCTCGGGGTCGCCCTTTTGCACGGCCTGATAGATGCTGATCCCCTCCTCGCCCATGACCTTGGAGATGGCGGCCATGACCCCGGCCCGATCCTCCACGTTGAAGCGGATGAAGTGGCGGCACACGGCCTCGTCGGGATCAAGGATCTCGGCCTCGGGCAGGGATTCCTCCAAGAACCCGGTGTTGTTGGGAAGGTGTCCGGGCCGGGCCAGGGCCAGGATGTCGGCGGCCACGGCGCTGGCCGTGGGCAGGCCGCCCGCGCCCTTGCCGTGCAAAAGCATGGGCCCCGAGGCGTCGCCCTCCAGGCGGATGGCGTTGAACGCCCCCTGCACGTTGGCCAGAAGGTAGTCCCGATGCACCAGCATGGGGCAGACCCCGGCGTCGAGCCTGCCGTCCACCCGGCGCACCTGTCCGATGAGCTTGATCACGTAGCCGAATTCGGCGGCGAACCGGATGTCCACGGGGGTGATCCGGGTGATGCCCTGCACCGGGAGCCGCGACAGCGGATAGTTCTCGCCATACGCCAGCCGGATGAGCAAAACGAGCTTGTGGGCCGCGTCCAGGCCCTCGATGTCCAGGGTGGGGTCGGCCTCGGCATAGCCCTTTTCCTGGGCCTTTTTCAGGGCTTCGCCAAACTCCAGGCCCCGGCCGGACATCTTGGTCAGGATGTAGTTGGCCGTCCCGTTTAAGATGCCGATGAGGCTCTCGATGCGGTTGGCGGCCAGGGACTCCCTAAGCGTCTGGACGATGGGGATGGCCCCGGCCACGCTGGCCTCGTACAAAAGCCCAAGGCCCTTTCGCCCGGCCAGGGCGAACAGCTCCGGGCCGCGCTCGGCCAGAAGGGCCTTGTTGGCCGTGACCACATGCTTTCCGGACTCGAGCGCGCCCCGGATCAGGTCGTAGGCCGCGCCCGTGCCGCCCATGAGCTCCACCACGATGTCGATGTCCGGGTCGGCGGTGAGATCCGAGGGCCGGGTGGTGAGCACCGTGTCCGGCCCAAGCGCCGCGTCACGCGGCTTGCCCAGATCGCGCACCAGCACGGTTTTGAGCACCATGTCCCGGCCTACGCGCCGCCGGATCCAGTCGGCGTTGTCGCCAAGCAGACGGACCAGACCGGCGCCTACCGTGCCAAGCCCGGCCAACCCCAGTCGTACCGGAGAGGCCAAAGGAAAAACGTGTGCGGAGTTCATCCGGAAAGCACCTTTTTCAGGCCGCGCACGGCCTGTTTGATGCGATGTTGGTTCTCAACCAGGGCGAACCGGACATGGGTGTCCCCGAAATGGCCGAAGCCCAGCCCCGGCGACACGGCCACCTGCCCCTCGCGCAGCAGCAGCTTGGAAAATTCCACCGACCCCATATGGGCGTAGGCCTCGGGAATCTTGGCCCACACGAACATGGTGGCCTTGGGGGGCGGCACCTCCCACCCGATGCGGTGCAGGCCCTGGATCAGGGTGTCGCGCCGGACCTGATGCACGTCCATGATCTCCCGCACACACTCCTGGGGACCGTTTAAGGCCACCGTGGCCGCGATCTGGATGGGCTGGAAGATGCCGTAGTCCAGATAGCTCTTGATGCGGGTCAGGGCATGGACCATGGCCGGATTGCCGCAGCAAAAGCCCACCCGCCAGCCGGCCATGGAATAGCTCTTGGTCAGGGAGAAAAACTCCACCCCCACGTCCTTTGCGCCCTTGGCCTGCAAAAAGCTCGGCGGCAGGTAGCCGTCGTAGCCGAAATCGGCGTAGGCGAAGTCGTGGATGACGTACATCTTGTGTTCCTTGGCGAACTCCACGATGCGCTCGAAAAACGCCAGATCGGCCAGGGCCGTGGTGGGATTTTGCGGATAGGACAGGATCAGAAGCTTGGGCTGGGGCCAGGTCTGCTTGGTGGCCACCAGAAGATCCTCGAAAAAGTCGCGGTCCTGGGCCACGGGGATGCGCCGCACGTCGGCCCCGGCGATGATGCACGAATAGGGATGGATGGGATAGGACGGGTCCGTGGCGAAGACCACGTCGCCAGGCGACAGCATGACCAGGGCCAAATGGGCCAGGCCTTCCTTGGCCCCCATGGTGACCACGGCCTCGGTCTCGGGGTCGATGTCCACGTCGAAACGGCGCTTGTACCAGCCGGAGATGGCGTTTCGCAGGCCCTTGATGCCGCGCGAGGCCGAATAGCGGTGATTTCCCCCCTTGCGGGCGGCCTCTACGAGCTTGTCCACGATATGTTTCGGGGTGGGCAGATCCGGGTTGCCCATGCCCAGGTCGATGACGTCTTCGCCCTGGCGGCGCATCTGCATCTTCAGCTCGTTGACCACGGCGAAGACGTAGGGAGGCAGCCGTTCCATGCGCGCAAACTTGTGCATTGCCGCGACTCCTTTGGGGTTGTGGAACCATCCGCAAAACACGATGATAGCCGGGAGGGGGATTGTCTGTCAAAGCCAGCGTGGGGATTTTGAAGGACTTTTCGGCACGAAAAGAAGGAATCCGGGGGATGGCCGCGACCGGTTTGGTCTGGCCGGGTCTGGCCGGGCCGGGCCGGGCTTGAGCCAGCCCAGGGAAGATCGGGGCAGGGCCGACTCCAGGCTTGACCATGCCGGGCCGGTCGGATACAGGACGTGTTTCGCGGAGAGGTGGCCGAGTCGGCCGAAGGCGCTCGCCTGCTAAGCGGGTATCGGGCTTAAAACCTGATCGAGGGTTCGAATCCCTCCCTCTCCGCCACAGTACACGATTCCCGGGCTTCGCAAGAGGCCCGGGATTTTTGTTTTTCGGGTCTTGCATGTCCCCATGCCGTCGCTTTTCGGTTTCCCACCAGACAACCGGTCGGTTCTGGCTGCGGGATCACGCCGTACGGTAGTCGCCGATGGTCTCCGGCTGCAGATGCCACCCCGCTTTCGCATGTCCGCAACGGTCCCGGCCTGCATGGGCAAGAGGCTGGCAGGGCGCGCGAATCTGGTCTATACGGAGAGAAACGCGAAAAGGAGACAGACATGGGCAAGGACAAGCCGAAGCACTACGAGCGATTGCGCGAGGAACACCCCGACTTCATGAACGCCGTGGAGGCCCTGGGACAGGCCGCCGCCACGGCCGGGCCGCTTGACGACAAGACCGTGCGGCTCATCCAGCTCGGGGCGGCCACGGCCATGCGTTCGGAAGGATCGGTCATCAGCCACGCCAAACGCGCCCTGGCGGCGGGAGCCACGGCGGCCGACGTCCGCCACGCCATCATGGCCGTAACCAGCACCACCGGCTTTCCCACTGTGGCCGCCGCCTTGTCCTGGGTCGAAAAGCAGCTTGACGACTAGCCTCACGTCCCGGGGAAATCACGCCAGCAGGCCGTAACATATTCGTTTTTTTATTTTGATGCCGTGCGCATTCACCGGGGCTGCCGTGACAGGCACGGCAGCCCCGCTGGCACGCGGAAAGCAAAACGGCCATTCCCCGGCCGCCGTCGGAAAAAACGCTGTCCGCTCCGGAGGGGCCTCCCGGCCGGAGTCGGCCAGACGGGAAGCGGTCCATGCCCCCTGCCCCGGCAGGCGGGGATCACTCCCGGGCCATGGCGTTGGTCACCGTGATCTCGCCCGAGATGATCTTTTCCCGGATTTCGGCGATCCTGTTCATGACCGCATCCGGAACCTTGTCCCGCGTATACGCCATGTCGCTCAGCCGCACCCCGCCGTCCTTGAGGCCATACGAGCTCGGGCCCGGGACGAAGGCCTTGTCCATCACCTTTTTGATTTCATTGCAGACAGCCGTATCGAGCCGTTTGATCACGCTGGTCAATACGGTCCCCTTGGCCAGGGCGTCCTGGTCCGAATCCACCCCGATCACCAGCCTGCCGGAATCCGAAGCCGCCTTGATCACGCCGTTTCCGGTACGCCCGGCAGCGGCGAAAACAATGTCCGCGCCCTGTCCGTATTGGTCCATGGCCAACCGGTAGCCCTTTTCCGGGTTGCTGAAGCCGGAATAATCGCCTTCCGGCGAGGCGTACGCAACAAGGACCGCCGTGCCGGGTTTGGCATAGGCGGCCCCCTCCCGATAGCCCTGCTCGAAGGCCTTCACCGGCAGGATCTCCGCCCCGCCCACAAAGCCGATCTTCCCCGTGGCGCTCACGCTTGCCGCCAGGGCCCCGGCCAGGAAGGCGCCTTCATGCTGCCTGAAAAGGACCGAAGACATGTTGGCGATGCCTTCGCACGGGACGTCCATCAGGATGAATGTCTTTTCGGGATGCGCCAGGGCCGCCGCCTTGGCCAGCTCCAGGTGTTGCGCGCCGAGCAGGACGATCACCCCGGCCCGGTCGACGAGTTGCCGCACCTCTGCGGCGTCGGCCTCGCCGTCGGCCTTGGGCTGCAGAACCTCCAGGTCGAATCCGAAATCCTGCTGCGCCTTCAGGACGCCCTGGTGGGCCATGTCGTTGAAGGAGGCGTCTCCCAGGCCCGGGGTTCCTGTTATGAAGCCGACCAGGGGCTTTCCGGCCTGGGCTGGGCAGACCAGGCAGCACCATACCGCCAGGGCTAAAAACACGCTTTTCATACGTCCCTCCGGTGTCGCCGGGCGGGCTGATCCCCCGCCAGCGCGGCGCTTTCACTTGTCCCGGGCATTCTCCGGGCAGCCCCGGGAATACCGGGTGGTCATAGTGCCGCGAAAACTGGCCATGTGGCAAGGGCTGCGGCGGCTCCAGTCACGTTCCTTGCCGCCACGGCCTCCATCCCGGCGGCGCCGTTCGCAAGGAGCGCGCAACGGCTCCCGTGGCCCCCAGGCTGATCGGTCGATTCGTGCCACCCGAATCGGTCATTTTCATTTGTCATCGACAGGGCTGCGGCAGCTCCCGCCATGCCCAGGACCGATCACCCCGTGTTCCATAAAAACCGGCGCGTTTCATGCCTTTGACAGGCCTCCGGGGAGTTTCAGGCGACTGAAACCGTGCGAAACCAGGCGGCAGGCATTGCGGCTCCGGCAAGACGGTGGCACAAGGAATGCCGCCTCTGAAAACCGTGGCCGAAGACGGGCGGCAGACGCGGCCATCCGCCTGGCCAACGTCTCGCGCGGCCTGGCGCAACCGAATCACCCGGCGCACACGCCGCACAGGATGCATCCGTGACCCCCTCCCCCCTTGATTCCGCCATACGCAAGGCCAGGTGGCGGCTCTTGCCGTTCCTCATGGTTTTGTATGTCGTGGCCTATCTCGACCGGATCAACGTCAGCTTCGCGGCCCTGAGCATGAACGAGGAACTGGGCCTGTCCCAGACGGCCTACGGCCTGGGGGCGGGCATCTTTTTTCTGGGCTACGTTCTCTTCGAGGTGCCGAGCAACCTGATCCTGGCCAAGGTGGGACCGCGCATCTGGCTCTCCCGCATCCTGGTCAGCTGGGGGCTGGCCACCGTGGCCCTGTCCCTGGCCGTGGGGCCCACGAGCTTCGCGGCCCTGCGCTTTCTGCTCGGCGTGGCCGAGGCCGGGTTTTTCCCCGGCGTCATCTTGTATCTCACCGCCTGGTTTCCCCTGGCCCACCGGGCCAAGGCCGTGGCCCTGTTCATGACGGCCACGCCGCTGGCCGGGCTCATCGGCAGCCCCGTGTCGGGATGGATCTTGGAGATGCACCAGATGCTCGGCCTTTCGGGCTGGCAATGGCTGTTTCTTCTGGAGGGCATACCGGCCGTGGCGCTTGGAATCGTCCTGTACTTCCGCCTGCCTGCCGGGCCGGGCCAGGCCGTCTGGCTCACATCTGGCGAGCGGCAGGCCCTGACCCTGGCCATCGAGGCGGAGCGGCGCGACATCGCCCGCCACCACCTGTCCGGCCTGCGGCACGGGCTTTTGAGCCGGTCGGTCTGGACCTGGGGCTTCGTCTATTTCTGCATCGTGGTGGCCATGTACGGCCTGGTGATGTGGCTGCCGCAGATCCTGTCTGGAATCATCGGCCAGGGGGCCGACCACTCCCTGCGCGTCAGCCTGCTGGTGATGGTCGCCTATGCCTTCGCCGTGGTCGGCATGGTGTGCATCGGGGCCAGCTCCGACCGGCGCGGGGAACGGCGCTGGCATATCCTGGGGTCGCTTGGGCTGTGCCTGCTGGGCATGCTGCTTATGAGCCTTAGCCCCGGGCTGGGCTGGGCCCTGGCCGGGGCCTCGCTGGCGGCCATGGGCATCTGGGGGGCGGTCGGGCCGTTTTGGGGGCTGGCGACGACCTTCCTCACGGGCCAGGCCGCCGCCGCTGGCATCGCCCTGATCAACTCCCTGGGCAACCTGGGCGGCTTCGCCGGGCCCTCCGTGATGGGTTTCGTCAAGACCCACACCGGCGGCTTTTCCCAGGCGTTTCTCGCCATCGCCGGATTGATGGCGCTTGCGGCGATTCCCGTGGCCCTGTCGAAAAAATCCCCGCGCCATCCGGCATAGCCCGCCACCCTCCCCCTGCCCGGCCCCGGACAGCCGTCCGGCCTCCTGGTCCGGCCGATACGGTCGAGGCGCTCCGTGCGTCAGGCCGCCGTCCCATGCCGACAGGCGGCCGCGACCGCCGACATCCCCCCTGCCCCTCTCACGATCCCCCTTGATTCTTCTCCGCAGTCGCCCCCCCCACGCTGACCATAATATCCATTCCCAGCGTCTCGATCAGGCGCCCGACAGCCCCCGTCGCGGCCAGTCGCAAACCACGTTATGTTAAAGATAACATATCAATGTCATTGGATTTATTGGCCGCGAATCCTTGATTTGCCCTGCCGAAGCAGGCATATGTCAGTCACGACATATGGTGAAAGCGAAACCCTCCCGGGCGGCCTTACGGGCTGTGCGAAAGGAGTGGAGCGCGCGGAGGAAAGGTATGCGCCGTCAAGGAATGCGTGAGGTCGCCGTCGAAGATGCCGTGGGACTTGTCCTGTGCCACGACATCACCCGCATCGTGCCCGGCGAATTCAAAGGCCCGGCCTTCAAAAAAGGCCATGTGGTCACCCAAAACGACATCCATGAACTGCTGCGCGTGGGCAAGGAGCATCTGTATGTGCTCGATCCCATGCCCGGCTACCTGCACGAGGACGAGGCCGCCCGGCGCATCGCCACGGCCGTGGCCGGAGACAACCTGACGCTCACCCCGGCCTGCGAAGGCCGGGTGAATCTCTCCGCAAACGTCCAGGGACTTCTGGTCGTGGACCCGGACATCCTTTTTCAGGTCAACGCCCTGGGGGAGATCGCCCTGGCCAGCCTGCATACCCTTCAGGAGGTCCAGGCCGGCCAACTGGTGGCCGGAACCCGGGTCATCCCCCTTGTGATCGACGAGGAAAAGATTCGCCGCGTGGAGGAGGTCTGTGCGGACAAGACCGTGGTGACGGTGCGGCCCTTCAAATCCTGTCGGGTGGGCGTGGTCACCACCGGCAGCGAGGTCTACCACGGCCGCATCAAAGACGCCTTCGGACCGGTTTTGCGGAAAAAGTTCACCCGTCTGGGAAGCCATGTCATCGCCCAGCGCATCACCTCCGACGACGAGGCCATGACCGCCGCCGCCATCCGCGACCTGATCGACGACGGGGCAGACCTCATCGCGGTCACCGGAGGCATGTCCGTGGACCCCGACGACCGCACCCCTGCCGCCATCCGGGCCGCCGGGGGCAGGCAGGTGGTCTACGGCGCGCCCACCTTCCCCGGGGCCATGTTCCTTCTGGCCCATATCGGCGACGTGCCCGTCGTCGGCCTGCCGGGCTGCGTCATGTACCACCGGGCCAGCATCTTCGACCTGATCGTTCCCCGCATCCTGGCGGGCATCAAGGTCGCGGCCTCCGATGTGGCGGCCCTGGGACACGGCGGCTTCTGCGCCGCCTGCGCCGAATGCCGCTATCCCCACTGCGCCTTCGGGAAGGGATGAAAACACCAAACTTCCGGCCCACGCGGCCGGAGGCCATACGACAGACCGTGAACATGCCAAGGAGGCAGCTATGATTCAAAAAATGCTCATCGTGAACGGCGTGCAGAAAACCCTGGTGGTCGATGCCGACGCCACCCTGGCCGACGTGCTGCGCGAGCAGCTTTTGCTCACCGGCGTCAAGATCGGCTGCGGCCAGGGCCAGTGCGGCGCATGCAGCGTCATCCTGGACGGCAAGGTGGTGCGCTCCTGCATCACCAAGATCAAACGCGTGGCCGACGGAGCGAACGTCACCACCATCGAAGGCGTGGGCACCCCCGAGGCTCCGCACGCCCTGCAACTGGCCTGGATGGTACATGGCGCGGCCCAGTGCGGCTTCTGCTCCCCCGGCTTCATCGTCTCGGCCAAGGGCCTGCTTGACGAGAACAAAAGCCCCTCCCGCGAGGAGGTCCGCGACTGGTTCCAGAAGCACAAAAACGCCTGTCGCTGCACCGGCTACAAGCCCCTGGTGGACGCGGTCATGGACGCGGCCAAGGTGCTGCGCGGCGAGATGACCGCCGCCGAACTGGCCTTTAAGCTGCCCGAGGGCGCCCGGGCCTTCGGCTCCAAGCTGCCCCGGCCCTCGGCCCTGGCCAAGGTCACCGGAACCTGCGACTACGGCGCGGACCTGGGTCTGAAAATGCCCGAGGGAACCCTGCACATGGCCCTGGTCCAGTCCCCGGTGTCCCACGCCAACATCGTTTCCATCGACACCTCCGAGGCCCTGGCCATGCCCGGAGTGCACGCCGTTTTGACCCACGCAGACGTCAAGGGCAAAAACCGCATCACCGGCCTTATCACCTTCCCCACCAACAAGGGCGACGGCTGGGACCGCCCCATCCTGTGCGACACCAAGGTCTTCCAGTACGGCGACGCCGTGGCCATCGTGTGCGCCGAATCGGAAAAACTGGCCCGGGCCGCCGCCGAGAAGGTGAAGGTGGCCTACGAGGAACTGCCCGCCTACATGAGCGCGCCCGCGGCCATGGCCGAGGACGCCCTTGAGATCCATCCCGGCACCCCCAACGTCTACTACATCCAAAAAATCGCCAAGGGCCCGGAGACCGCGCCCATCTTCGAAAAGGCCGATGTGGTGGCCGAGGACGACTTCTACGTCGGCCGTCAGCCGCACATGCCCATCGAGCCGGACGTCGGATTCGCCTATGTGAATGATGAGGGCAAGCTGGTCATCCACTCCAAATCCATCGGCCTGCATCTGCATCTGTACATGATCGCCCCGGGCCTGGGCGTGGAGCCGGACAACCTGGTCCTGGTGCAAAACCCCACCGGCGGCACCTTCGGCTACAAGTTCAGCCCGACCATGGAGGCCCTTGTGGGCGTGGCGGCCCTGGCCACGGGCAAACCCGTGCACCTGCGCTACAACTACCAGCAGCAGATGGCCTACACCGGAAAGCGGTCGCCGTTTTTCATGAACGTGCGCTTCGCCGCCGACAAATCCGGCAAGCTTTTGGCCATGGAAAGCGACTGGACCGTGGATCACGGCCCCTATTCCGAGTTCGGCGACCTTCTGACCCTGCGCGGGGCCCAGTTCATCGGCGCGGGCTACGCCATCCCGGCCATCCGGGGCGAAGGCCGCACCGTCTGCACCAACCACGCCTGGGGTTCGGCCTTCCGGGGCTACGGTTCGCCGCAAAGCGAGTTCGCCTCGGAAGTGCTCATGGACGAACTGGCCGAGAAGCTCGGCATGGACCCCCTGGAACTGCGGTACAAAAACGCCTACCGCAAGGGCGACACCACCCCCACCGGCCAGGATCCCGAGGTCTACAGCCTGCCTGAGATGCTCGACACCATGCGGCCCAAGTATCAGGCCGCCCTGGCCAAGGCCAAGGCCAATTCCACGGCCGAGGTCAAACGCGGCGTAGGCCTGTCTTTGGGCGTCTACGGCGCGGGCCTGGACGGCCCGGACTCCTCCGAGGCCTGGATCGAGCTCAACGCCGACGGCGGCGTGACGGTCTATTCCTGCTGGGAGGACCACGGCCAGGGCGCGGATTCCGGGGCCCAGTGCACGGCCCACGAAGGCCTTTTGCCGCTTGGCGTCCCGCCCGAGAAGATCCGCCTGGTCATGAACGACACCAGCAAGGCCCCCAATAGCGGCCCGGCCGGGGGCAGCCGCTCCCAGGTCATGACCGGCAACGCCATCCGCGTGGGCTGCGAACTGCTCCTCAAGGCCATGCAGAAGCCCGGCGGCGGCTACCGCACCTATGACGAGATGGTGGCCGAGAAGCTGCCGCTTCGTTATAGCGGCAAGTGGACGGCCCCGGCCACGAACTGCGACGAAAACGGCCAGGGCAATCCCTTCTGCTGCTACATGTACGGCCTGTTTTTGGCCGAAGTGGCCGTGGAGATCGCCACGGGCAAGACCACGGTGGAAAAGATGACCCTGGTGGCCGATCTCGGCGCCCTGGCCAACAAGCTCGTGGTGGACGGCCAGATGTACGGCGGCCTGGCCCAGGGCATCGGTCTGGCCCTGACCGAAGACTACGAGGACATTAAAAAGCACTCCACCCTGGCGGGCGCGGGATTCCCGTTTATCAAGCAGATTCCCGACGACATGGAATTGATCTATGTGGAGTCCAAGCGTCCTGACGGTCCTTTCGGGGCTTCGGGATCGGGCGAACTGCCCCTGACCTGCCCCCATGCGGCCATCTCCAACGCCATCAAAAACGCCTGCGGCGTGCGCATCACCAAGCTGCCCGCGCTGCCGGAAAAGGTGCTGGCGGGCCTTACGGCCCTGGGCTAACATCGCACATGCGCCCGCCCGGCAGCCCCTAAAAAGGCCCCGGGCGGGAAACATCACGGGCCATCGGCCCACACGGCGAACGGGCGGGCGCAAGATGGCGTCCGCCCGTTTGGTCTCGGGGGGAATCCCGGGGGAAGGCCTCCGGCGGCCAAAGGGCCTCGTCCTTTGGAATCCCGTAACGATTTCGATAGGAACACATTTTTCATACGAAGACATCCGTATTTGTAAGGAACAGAAGGCGAGAGGCCCGGCATGGATCAAAACGAACTGCGTGGCTGGGAAGCCCGGTGCATCCAGGAAGAGCCGCCCGGCTGCCGGGCGGCGTGTCCGCTGCATGTGGACGTGCGGGCCTTCATGGAGGCCATGGCTGCAGGCAAAACCGCCGCCGCCCGGAAAATTCTGGAACGGACCATGCCCCTGCCCGGGGTTTTGGCCCGGCTCTGCGACCATCCCTGCGAGGCGGCCTGCCTGCGCCGCGATCTGGGCGGGGCCCTGGCCATCGGCGACCTGGAGCGGTTTTGCGTCGAAAACGCCCCGGCCGGAGGCAAACCCCTGGTGCTCCCGGCCAAAGGAAAGCGCGCTGCGGTCCTTGGCGCGGGACTGGCCGCCCTGACCGTGTCCAGCGAGCTCACGCGCAAGGGCTACGCCGTCACGGTCTTTTTCCCTGAATCCGCCCCGGGGGGGTGGCTGGGCCATGTCCCGGCGCACCTTCTGCCCCCGGACGTCCTGGCCGCCGAGGCGGCCATGCTGGCGCGCATGGGAGTGTCGTTTGCGCCGGGCACGGTCCTGTCGAAAGATTTCCTGGGAACGACCCGGGTGAACTACGACGCCGCGTTCGTGGAATACGGGGCCGGTTCCGACGGGACCGGGCCGGGGCTGTGTCCGGCGGATCGCACGGACGTGGACCCGGTGACGCTTGCGGCGGACGATCCTTCGGTATGCTTCGGCGGCTGGCCGCTGCCGGACGGGACACGCTCGCCCATGGCCTGCGCCGCCGACGGCCGCCGGGCCGCCGCCACCCTGGACCGCTTCATGAGCAACGTCTCGGCCACGGCCTCCCGGGAACGGGAGGGGGCCTCGGGCACCCGGCTCTTCACCCAGACCGCAGGCGTCGCCGCCGTCCCCCGGCTGCTCCCGGCCGATGCCGCCGCCGGGTTTTCCGCCGCCGAGGCCATGGCCGAGGCCGCCCGATGCCTGCGCTGCGAGTGTCTGGAATGCGTCAAGGTCTGCGCCTACCTGGAACGCTACAAGGGCTACCCCAAGACCTACGCCCGGCGTTTCTACAACAACGCGGCCATCGTCCAGGGCCATCATCAGGCCAACCGAATGATCAATTCCTGCAGCCTGTGCGGGCTGTGCGCCGAGGTCTGTCCCGAAGGCTTCGCTATGGCGGAGTTAAGCCTCCTGGCCCGGCGGGACATGGTGGCCAGGGGCAAGATGCCGCCCTCGGCCTTTGAATTCGCGCTCATGGACATGGCCCAAAGCGATTCCGCGGCCTGCGCCCTGGCCAAGCCCGGGCCCGGAGCCGCGACCTGCGGCCATGTCTTTTTCCCGGGCTGCCAGTTGGCCGGGGCTTCGCCGGGACTGACGCATGCGGCCTACGACTTTTTGCGCGGGGCGTTGCAAGGCGGCGTGGGCGTCATGCTCGGCTGTTGCGGCGTGCCCGGCCGGTGGGCCGGGCGCGAGGATCTGTTCGCCGCCTCCATGGCCCGCTTCCGCGCCGACTGGGAACGCCTGGGGCGGCCCCGGGTGGTCGCGGCCTGCGCCACCTGCCTGAAGACCTTCACCGAGGCCGCGCCGGACATCCCGGCCGTGTCCCTGTGGCAGGTGCTGGCCGAAGAGACCGGACTGCCGCCTGGCGCGGCAACGGCCCCTGAAGCGCAGACCCTGGCCGTCCACGACCCCTGTTCCTCCCGGCATGATCCGAAGACCCGGGCCGCCGTGCGCGAGCTTTTGTCCAGGCTCGGGGTCAAGGCCCTGGAGCCGCCCCTGACCGGACAATACACCGAGTGTTGCGGCTATGGGGGGCTTATGTGGAACGCCGATCCGGACATGGCCCGGACGGTAGCCGCACGCCGGGCCGGAGCCGCCCCCCAGGACTACGCCGTGTCCTGCGCCATGTGCCGGGACATGCTGTGGCGGGCGGGCAACCGGGCCGTACATCTGCTGGACCTGATCTTTCCCGGCGAGAGACCCGGCGGTCCCACGGTGGAGCAACCTGCCGGACTGTCGGCCAGACGCCGCAACCGGGCGGGGCTTAAACGCGACATCCTGCGCGCCGTTTATGGCGAGGAGGAGACGGGCATGGAAGAGACTGGCGGCGTCACCGTGACCATGGCCCCGGAGGTGCTGGCAAGGCTTGAGGAGCGGCGCATCCTGGACACGGACGTCCGGGCCGTGGTGGCCCGGGCCGAGGCCACGGGGGAGCGTTTCCTGGACAAGGCCACGGGGCGATTCTTAGCCTCGGCCCGGCTTTGCAACGTGACCTTCTGGGTGCTCTACGACAAAAACGACGGGGGCTGTACGGTGCATGACGCCTATTGCCACCGCATGGAGGTGCCCGGCGCCAGTATGGCGGCGGGCGGCGGGCCGGACGGCGGACCAAACGCCGGGCCACATGCCGGAACTGACGCGGCAGGCCCGCGAAAGGAGCGGCCATGAGCATGGAACCGGCCTATGCGCCCGACGCCGGAGACTGGACCTGCGGCCGGTGCGGCGGCCCCCTTCTCCAGTCCAAGGTGGAGGTGTCCTACCTCGGCAGCGTGTTTGCGGTGATCCTGCCCACCTGTCCGGCCTGCGGCCTGACGCTTGTGCCCAAGTCCCTGGCCGAGGGCAAGATGGCCGAGGTGGAGGCCCTTTTGGAGGACAAGTGACCTCGCCCTGTGCGACCCTTGCGCCTGTCGCGCCGACGGCCGCGCCGCTGTCCGGCCCCCTGTACCGGCGGGCGGATTTCCGGGCCGTGGCGGGCGACGCCCTGCGACCCGGGGGGCTTGGGCTCACGGCCCGGGGTCTGGACGCGGCCGGTTTCGCCCCCGGGGACATGGTGGCGGACGTGGGGTGCGGCCCCGGGGCCAGTGTGGAATTTTTGCGGCAGCGGGGACTTCGGGCCCTGGGCGTCGAGGCCGACCCCGGGTTCGCCGCCGAGGCCGCAGGCCGGGTTCCCGGGCGGGTGATCGTGGCCCGGGCCGGGGCCCTGCCCCTGCCGGACGGCGTGTTGGACGGCGCGCTGTGCGAATGCGCCCTGTCCGCCTTTGCCGATTCCCGGGCGGCCCTGGCTGAACTGACCCGCGTCCTGGCCCAGGGCGGACGCTTGGTGGTCGCCGACCTGTACCGCCGGGACGGTGCGGACGGCGATGGCCGGGCGGACGGCGCCTGCACGGCCGGGGCCATGACCCGTGAGGCGTTTTTGGCCGAATTGTCCCGGGCGGGACTTGCGCCCATCCTGTTCGAGGATCATTCCCGGCTTCTGGCCGAACTGGCCGGGCGGCTGCTTTTTGCCGGATGCGACGCGGCGGATCTGGCCCCGGCCCTGTCCGGCGGGGCTGGCGGATGCGCCTGCGGCGTCGGACCACGGCGACCCAGGCCGGGGTATTTCCTGTGTGTGGCCGTCAAGGAGGTTTCATGACGTCGTCGCTTGACATCGCGCCCCTGGTGGGACGCGGCTATTGTTGCAGCCAGGCCATGGCCCTGCTGGCCCTTGAGGCCATGGGCCGGGAGAATCCGGAACTGGTCCGGGCCATGTTCGGCCTGTGCCGGGGGTTGGCCCAGACCGGCGGAACCTGCGGCATCCTGACCGGAGGGTGTTGCGTGCTGGGGCTCTACGTGGCCAAGGGCGCGGATGAGGAAGAGGCCCACCCCATGGCCAACCCCGTGGTGGCCGAATTCGCGGACTGGTTCCGGGAAAAGACCGCCGTCTACGGCGGCGACACCTGTCCGGCCATCCTGGGCGAACACGACCCGCATGGCCCAAGCCCGGCCCATTGCGGAACGCTTTTGGCCGAGTCCTGGGACCATATCCTGGAGATCCTGACCGCCTACGGCATCGATCCGACCCTGCCGCGCGGGGAAGGATGAGGATGTGACCATGATTCCCGCCACGCGGCCTGTGGACCGGGAACCGGACACGGCCAGCGTGTGCCCGGTATGCCTGCGGCGGCTCGACGCCTGGCGCGTCGTCCGGGGCGACACCGTGTTTCTGGTCAAACGCTGCCCGGAGCACGGGGACTTTACGGCCCCGGTGTGGCGCGGCCAGCCGGATTTTTCCGCCTGGAAACGTCCCAAGCGGCCAAGCGCCCCGCGCCGGGCCTTTACCGCCGTGGACCGGGGCTGCCCCTTCGACTGCGGCCTGTGCCCGGAGCACGGCCAGCATACCTGCACGGCGCTCATCGAGGTCACCGCCCGCTGCGACCTGGGCTGCCCGGTGTGCTTCGCCTCGTCCGGCCCCGGAAACGCCACCGCAGACCCGCCGCTTTCCCGCATCGCCTTTCTGCTTGACCGGGTGGGCCAGGCCTCGGGGCGCTGCAATCTCCAGATCTCCGGCGGCGAACCGGCCCTGCGAAGCGACCTGCCCGCCATCGGGGAGATGGCCAAGGCCCGGGGCTTTCCCTTCGTGCAGCTCAACACCAACGGCCTGCGTCTGGCCGCCGATGCGGATTTCGCCCGGTCTCTGGCCGGGGGCGGTTTCGATTCGGTCTTTTTGCAGTTCGACGCGGTCACGGACGAGGCCTACCGGGCCTTGCGCGGCAGGCCGCTTTTCGACCTGAAAAAACGGGCCGTCGCGGCCGCCGTCCGGGCCGGTCTGGGCGTGGTGCTGGTGCCCACGGTCATCCCCGGGATCAACGACGGGGAACTGGGGGACATCGTGCGCCTGGCCCTGTCCTTCGGACCCGGCGTGCGCGGGGTGCACATCCAGCCCGCCGCCGCCTTTGGCCGCCATCCCTGGCCGGGGCGCGACGACCGCCGCCTGACCCTGCCCGAGGTCATGGCCGCCCTCGTCCGCCAGTCCCAGGGCCTTTTGCGCCTGGAAGACTTCCATCCCCCGGGCTGCGAACACTCCCTGTGCTCGTTTTCCGCCGTGTACCAGCGTACGCCTTCCGGCGGACTGACCCCGGCCCCAAAGGCTGGCGGCTGCTGCGACGCCGCCCCTGCCGCCGATCCCATCCTGGCCGAAGAGGGGGCGCGCCGGGCCAAGGCCTTCACTGCGAAACACTGGGCCGCGCCCGGGCCGGATGCTGCACCGGCCGCCCCTGTCGACGACTTCGACCGCTTCCTGGCCAAGGCGGCCACGGGCGGACGCTTCACCCTGTCGGGCATGGCCTTTATGGACGCCTGGACACTGGACCTGGAACGGGTCCGGGGCTGCTGCATCCACGAGGTCTCCCCCGAGGGCCTGCTTATCCCCTTTTGCCTCTACAACCTTTCGGCCTCGGACGGCCGGACCCTCTATCGGCCGCAACCCGGCGGACACGGACGGGCCGGGGCATGAGGCGCGATCCGCCTGCCGCGCGTTCTCCCCTGGATCCCTGGCTGGCCGCGCGCCTGGGACTTGCCGGGGAAGGCCCTTCCCCCCGGGACGTGGCGCAACACCACCTGGCCGCCTTGCAAGCCGCCTTCGCCCTGGCGCGGGACAAAAGCCCCTTCTACCGCGACAAGCTGGCCTCCCTGCCAAACGAGTTCCCCCGCAGACTTAAGGACATGGCCGACTGCCCCTGCACCCTTCCGGAGGAACTGGCCCGGGACCATCGCCCGTTTTTATGCGTCCCCCTGGGCGACATCGAGCACATGGTCACCCTGGCCACCTCCGGCACCAGCGGCCCGGCCAAACGCCTGGCCTTCACCGCCGCAGACCTGGCCGCCACCCTGGATTTTTTCCACCACGGCATGACCACCTTCACCGCGCCGGGCGACACGGTGCTGATCCTTTTGCCCGCCCCCCGCGTGGCCGAGCTGTTGTCCACGGCCCTGGCTAGGTTCGGGGCGCGCGGCGTGGCCGGATTCCCGGCGGCCCGGGCCCCGCAAGACGGCGACCGCGACCCGGTCACGGCCTTTTGCCGGGACATGGCCCAGGCCCGGCCCCGGGTGCTGGTCATCGGCCCCAGGCTTCTGGAAGGGTTCGTGCGCGACCCCGATGCCTGCGACGCGGCCCGGGGCCGGTTGCGGGCGGTTCTGACCAGCGGGGAGCCCCTTTCCCCCGAACTGCGCCAATTGGTGCAACGACGCTGGGGCTGCCCGGTCTTCGACCACTACGGCCTGACCGAATCCGGGTTCGGGGGCGGGGTGGAGTGCGCGGCCCAGGCGGGCTACCATCTTCGTGAGGCCGACCTGTATGTCGAGATCCTGGACCCGGCCACGGGGGCGGTCCTGCCCGAGGGCCACACCGGGGAGGTGGTGCTGACCACCCTCGGCCTCCGGGCCATGCCGCTTCTGCGCTACCGCACCGGCGACGCCGCGGCCATGCTTCCCGGCCCCTGCCCCTGCGGCAGCCTTCTGCGACGCCTTGGCCCGGTGACCGGCCGCTACGACCGTCAAAACCGAATCCACATCCCCAAAAAAGGAGGCGCAGACGCGCCATGAACGATCTTCTGGAAACGCTCCTTGCCCGGCTGGAGGCCGGAGAATCCGTGGTCCGGGCGGCCATCGTCGCCCAGGAGGGCTCTGCGCCGCGCGCGGCCGGGGCGCACATGCTGGTGTTCGCCGACACGTCCATCGCCGGGACCGTGGGCGGGGGGCTGGTGGAGGCCCGGGTCATGGACGCGGCCGCCGTTGTCCTGGCCGAGGGCCTGGCCCGGGTCATGGACTTCAACCTGACCGGGGAAATGGCGGCCGGGGCGGACATGATCTGCGGCGGCAGGCTGCGCATCTTTCTGGAGCGCCTGGACCCGGATCAGGCCGGGCTGTTTGCGGCCTTGCGGGACCGTCTGGAGACCGGGGAGCGCTGCCTTCTGGCCACCCCCCTGGACGCCCCCGGAAACGGCGGGGGAAAAATCCTTCTGGCCGGGGACGGCAGCACCGTTTCGCCGGACAAGACGCCGCCCGAGGATCAAGCCGCCCTGCGCCGGGCCGGGGAGAGCCTCCTGGCCCCGGCCTGCATGGACGCCGGGGGCCGCCGCTATTTCCTGGAGCCCTGCCAGGGCAGGCCGCGACTCTTCCTCATGGGGGCCGGGCATGTGTCCCGGGCCACGGCCCTGGCTGCCGGGCTGGCCGGGTATTCGGTCATTGTCCTGGACGACAGGCCGGAATTCGCCAACCGGGAACGCTTCCCCGGCGTCCACGAAGTGGCCGTGGCCGACATGGAGGACTGCTTCGCCGGACGGACCATCACCCCGCGCGACATGGTGGTCATCGTCACCCGGGGACACCTCAACGACGCCACGGTCCTGGCCCAGACCCTTGGCACAAGGGCGGGCTACGTGGGCATGATCGGCAGCCGCCGCAAGCGCGACGCCATCTACGACCGGCTACGGACCCAGGGCGTGACCGACGCGGAACTGGCCCGGGTGCATTGCCCCGTGGGGCTTCCCATCGGGGCCGAGACCCCCGAGGAAATCGCCATCAGCATCGTGGCCGAACTCATCGCCGTGCGGGCAAATCAAGGACTTCCCAGGCATCCATAAGGCTTACTCGGCGCACGCGCCGCCCTCCGAACCGATGACGCATGCCGCTGCTGCGGCCCGGACGCCTTCGATTTTCACGCCTCCGGCCTCGCCGTCTGCATATGAAAAAAGGGCCGACGGTCGGGTGACCGTCGGCCCTGCACTGCTGCCTGTATCGGCAGCTTCGATAATCACGCGCAGGCTGCGGCTATGCCGCGCCGTAAGCGAGGGATTTTCGTGCCTCTCCGCCCGGCGGCCTGGCCGCCGCTGGCGGCGCAAAGCCCTGGTTCCGAAAAACCGGGGCTTTGTCATCAAATAATGACGCGCTATTTCGCCTTGCGGTACGTGCCCCCGAAATAGCCGGACATGCCGCATTCGTCGCCCTTGGACTCCACGTCCACGGTGGCGGTGTCGCCCTTGAAAGCGATGGTGAATTTGATGCCGTCATCCTCGGTGCCGCCCTTGGCCGGAAGGTCGTCGTTTTCGCGGCCGCCGCCCTGGTCCATAGGGGTCTCGTAGGTTTCGAAATCACACATCTGGCCGTTGCTCTTGCTTTTGGTCTTGAACTTGAAGACAAACCCGGGGCCCATCTGGGCAATGGTCATGGTCCCCTCGTAGCCGGGCTCGGTGTAGGTCCAGCGCCCCTCCACGCCCTTGGCGAAACACACTCCGGACAGCCCGAGCACGATCACGGCCACCCCGACCGCCAGACATACCTTGCGCATGAGACAACTCCTTCGTTTTCTTCTGGTTGCCGATACCCGGTGAAGGTGCGGCACAGCCGTCCATTCCCGGGCGGAATCCTCAATTTGCCTTTAAAAACATCCCCCGGCATTTCCCGCACGGCGCAGCCCCCGTCATGGAGGCCTGCGCGACACGTCTGCGCCAGCGGCAATACGGCGTTATGGGCCCTTTCGGATGATGGCCATGGCGTACATGGAGTCCTCCCCGGCGTCCTTCGTTTCGGTCAGCAGAAATTCGAACCCGGCATACGTCCAGACCGTGTCCTGGCCTTTCCTGACGCCCTTGCCTGCCTTGGCTCCAAGCCAGGCGGCCAGCCCGGCGGCCACGGGATTCTGCTCCTTGAGAGAGGCGTCGATGGTCAGCCCCTCGAAACGGCCGCCGGGGCCGAAGTCGAAGGCCAGGGTGACCGGTCCCTGGTCCGGAACGGCCTGAAAATCGTATTGCAGGCGTTCGGGGGCGGCGAGGCTTGGTTCCTCGGACGGCAAGGCCGACGTGAGCGCCGCCTCCAGGCTGGTCCGGTTCGAGGCGGCCCCAATGTCCAGGGTCTTGCCATTGACGACCACCGGGAAGGTGTCCTGGCACAGGGCCTGACCAGACAGGCCTAGAAAGAGAACAAGAGCCAGGAGACTCCGCATGATGTTCATGGTCCGCATCCTTGTCGGGTTGGAAATGTCGACGGAAACGATCCGGGGCGTCATGCCCCGGGAACGGAATAATATTTTTTTACAGAGCACCGTCGGCCATGTCTGTAAGGGGATTCCCTGTCATGCCCGACAAAGCGTGGGCATCACCGGAAAAGGCAGGATATGGCGAAACAGCGTCAGCATGAACTAATGCTGAATAGGGTCGTACGAAATCTATGTCCAGGTTATCCATCACGCCACTACATACAAAACATGAAATATATATAGTAAATATTAGCGTCAAGATTAAATGTTGAATTTGATTCGTGAACATCAGTCAGCCCTGTACACCAACAAGAGAACCAGTCCATACCACACAGCAACAGCGGCCAGCGCCAAGAAAAGAGTTGCCTTCACTCCTGTCCGGATATACTTTTTCATGGCAACCGCCTCTAGTTTTCATTTTTATGACTCACGACAACATGTCCGGATATCCATGACGTTTTTTCCCCATCAATTTTCACCGTATTCATCCCGCTTGTGTGGTCTTTTTCCTCTGCTCAGGGGACGAGGCCTTTTCTCCGGCTCCATGTTTCCAAAAGCGTGTAGCAATGGTCCATGCCGCGTGCAAGCAACCCCTTGCCCTGCCTCGCCAGGCCAGGGAGGCCTCCAAAGGCTGCACCCGCCGATGCGCGGTGCAGGCCTCATCCTGGCCGTGACCCTGCTTTTGGCCGCGTGCGTGATGGAGTCGGACGGACAGGGCCGGGCCATGCCCCGGGCGCTCCAGGGCGTGTTGGACATGGCGGGTTGGGACATGGCGGCGGATGGTCCCCTGCGCCTGGATGGCGAATGGGAGTTCTACCCGCACCGTCTGCTTTCGCCCGATGATTTCCAGGAACCGGGGTATATGGAAAAAGCCCGGAGCTATGTCCTGCCCTCCCCCTGGAACCAGGACACGGCCGATGGGACGGCCATGGGCGCCGATACCGGATTCGCCACCCTGCGCCTGCGCGTGGGCCCTGCCCCGGGCACGCCCCGTCCGGCCCTGTACCTGTTCAACATCAATGCCGCCTACCGCCTGTGGATCGACGGTTCCCTGGCAGCCCGTAGCGGCGAGGTGGGACAAAACGCCGCCCAGGAGCGTCCCGAACCGTCGAAACGGCTCATCCCCTTCGCCAATCTGGGACGCCCCGTGGACATCATCCTGCAGGTGTCCAATTTCCAATATCGCGACGGGGGGCTCATCGCCCCGGTCTGGCTGGGGCCCCAGGAGACGTTGCAGGCCTGGCAGGATCGATCCCTGGGTGCGGCCATGTTTTTCGTGGGCGCGTTTTTCGTCATGGGGCTATACCATATGGCCCTGTTTTTTTTCCGGCCCAAAACCGTCTCGCCGCTCTATTTCTCCCTGTACTGCTTCGCCTGGATGGGGAACTACGCCGCCTCGGACACCAGCGGCTGGGCGTTGCGCCTTTTTTTCCCCGACATCGCCACCCGGCTTTTGGACCAGATCGCCTTGTGCTGCTTTTTCATCTCCATTCCCGTGGGGTTCGCCTTTTTCCGGTCCCTGTATCCAGAGGAATTTTCCCGGCGTCTGCTTGCGGCCTGCATTGCGATGTGCACCATTTTTGTGGCCGTGGCGGCCTTTGCCTCGGGCCTGACCCTGGCCCAGGCCCTGCCCCTGTACTACCTCATCTCCGGATTGCTCATCATCTATTGCCTCCACCGGCTGTACACGGCCTGGCGGCGGGGACGGGAGGAAGCCGGTTTCCTCTTCGCCGGATTTTGCGTGCTGGGGCTCATCGGCATAAACGACATGCTGGCCGATATGAAGCTGCTGGCCTCCACGCCGCGCATCCCGGAAGGAATGCTGGCGTTTAGCCTGTGCCAGGCCTTTGCCCTGTCCCGCCGCCTCTCCCGGGCCTTCACGGCGAAAGAGCGCCTGTCCGTCGCCCTGGAGGGAAAAAACCTGAGCCTGGAAAAGGAGATGGCCGAACGCACCCGGCTTGAGCGGGAGATCGTGACCATCAGCGAAGAGGAGCGCCGCCGCATCAGCCTGGAACTGCACGACGGCCTGTGCCAGGAACTGACCGCCGCCCGGCTGCACTGCGATGTCCTGCGCCCCTCCTGCTCCGGAACGGACGCCGGGTGCGAGGAACTGGCCCGGCTGTCCGGACTTTTGGATGGCCTGGTGGACCACGCCTATGACCTCTCCCGGGGGCTGTGGCCCCTGGAGCACGATTCCGTCGGCGTGGGACCGTCTTTCCGGGACATGATCCAGAGGCTGGGCGAGTCGAGCGCCATTCCCATGGAATTTCACCGGGAGATGCCCTGCGAGACCTGCCGCAATCCCCATCTGGCCCAGTTGTACCGCATCGCCCAGGAGGCCGTGACCAATGCCGTGAAGCACTCCCGGGCCACGCGCATCCTCATTTCCCTCACCTGCCCGTCCGCCCGGGCGGCGGTCCTGGTCGTGCGCGACGACGGCCGGGGCCTGGCCCAGGCCGAGACCACCCCGGGCGGCCTGGGACTGGGCATCATGGCCCACCGGGCGCGCATCATCGGGGCCACGCTGTGCATCGAAGACGCGCCCGGCGGCGGCGCCCAGGTGGTATGCACGGTTCCCTGCCAAGCCAACACGAACGATCCCGACACCCGGAGGGCGTCATGACCATGGGACCATGCATCGGAGCCCGCGTGTTCCTGGCCGACGACCACCCCGCCGTGCGCGAGGGGTTGACCCTGAGGCTGCTTCAGGAGCGCTTCGAGGTGTGCGGCGAGGCCGAAAACTTAGCCGAGCTTGTGGCCCGCATCGACGCCAGCGCCGCCGACATCGCCCTGGTGGATCTGACCCTGTGCGAGGAAAGCGGCCTGGACCTGATCCCGGAGCTGCGCGCCCGGGGGATTCCGGTGTTGGTCTATTCCATGCATGAGGATGCCGAGACCGTGCGCCGGGCCTTTGCGCGCGGGGCCGCAAGCTACGTCACCAAACGGGAGACCTCGGCCGTTTTGGTGGATGCCGTACGCCGGACCCTGGCCGGGGAACGCTACGTCAGCCCCCGCATCGCCGCCGCCCTGGACGCGGCCGGCGCACAGGACGAGACCGCCGCCCGGGTCGCCACCTTGAGCGAACGTGAGCGGCAGACCTTGGACCTGCTGGCCAAGGGCGAAGCCAACACCGAGATCGCCGCCGCCCTAGGGGTCAGCGTGCGTACCGTGGAGAGCTACTGCGCCCGCATCCTGGTCAAACTCAATCTGGACGGCATGAAGTCCCTGCGCAAATACGCCATCCGCGACTACAAGCCGAGCTGATCCGCCCTTCGCCAGGGCAGCCGGAGTCCCCACGGCTCTCCCCTGCCCCTCCCTGCCCGTTTCCTGCCCCCGTTTCCGCAGCCCGATGACGAATGTCCGGAAAACCCCGGACAGACAAAATTTTCCACGCCCCGTACATGCCAAAACCGTCCCCTGGGGGACGATTGATTCCCGGATCGGGCAACGGGCGGGGAAATCCGCCACTGGAGCATCCATGAAAAAACTGACCGCGCTGTGCCTGCTCGCCGTCCTGTTGCCGTGTCTGGCCATGGCCCAGACGAACGTCCCCCTGCGCGGGGACGAAAAAAAGAAACTCGACACCTTTTTCAGCAACTTCGCCGAAGTGAACATGAAAAACTTCACCCAGGGGCCGCTTTCCGACGAGGAACTGCTGTATTTCGCCACCTGGCACTGCATCATCAACGCCGCCGACTCGTTTCAGACCACCAACGACGGCAACGACATCATCATTCCCGCCAGCGCCATCGACAAGGCCACGGAGAAATACCTCGGCCAAACGATCAAAAAGCATCTCAAGCCGAGCTATGTGGAATCCATGGCCAGCGGCGAGGCCTACGTTTTCGCCCAGGTCGACTCCCTGCAAAAGCGCGACGACGGAACGTATCTGGCCAAGGGAACCATCTACGCCACGGGGTCCGGGGCGGTCATCGATCCCCACGCCACGGCGGCGGACTGGAAAAAGGCGGGCGAGACCGTCAATCCCCAGGAAACGTTCACCGGCGTCATCCGAAAGACTGACGGGGAGCAAGGGCGCTACATCCTGCTCGAATACGCCGTTCAGGAACGGCCATAGCGAGATATCGCAAAAGGTTTTCCGGACCCGGCATCCGGCCAGGCGGCCCGCCGCCGCCCGGTTCCCTGGTCCAGGCGTCTTTGGGGGCATTTTTTCAAATCAACGTGTGGAGGAGGAGCGTCGTATGTTTTGGAGATCGCTGGTTGTTGCCTGTCTGTTGGTTGTCGGCACGTCGAGCGCCTGTTTCGCCTATTCCGACGAGGTCGAATGGCTGCGGAACCAATCCTTCAATGCGTGCAAGAACTATTACGTCTGGCGGCTCATCGACAACTATTTCCCCGACGCCCAGTGGGAATCGGGCTGGTCCGACCAGGGCGACTATATCGTCAACGTCTACGGCACCATGAACTTCAAGGGCAGAGACGTCACAGCCCAGTTACAGTTCACCATCGACCCCAAGCGGGGCAAGTTCGACATGAACGCCCTGGAGTTCAACGGTTCTCCCCAGCCCAAGGAGATGCGCACGGAGCTCATCAAGGCCATGTGCGCGGACGTGCAGTAGCACCGGGATATCGCACGGCATGCACATACTGTGCGGCCACGCCCAGGCGGACACGCGGCACGGCCGGGGCATGGCGCCCCGGATTCGGGCAAACGCCCGACAACGTCGGATGATACCGGAGACAGCAATGAGAAATGAACTCACGGAAAGCGCACGGCCGGGCACATCCCCCGCGAACCGTCCGCCGCGACGTGGCGCGATGCTGCGGCTTCTGGCCCTTGGCGCGGCCATGGCGGTCTGCCTGGCGGTCACGCCGGGCCTGGGCCTGGCCCAGGAGGATTATTCCTTCATCGGCATCGACGACGCCAAGCAGGTGCCGCTTTTCATCACCCGGTTGCAAAAGGCGGTGGCGGATGGGGACAAGCAGGCCGTGGCCAAGCTCGTGTCCTATCCCCTCATGGTCGTCATCGCGGGCAAGGACGTGGAGCTCGACGGCGAGGCGGCCTTTGTGAAGCACTATGACCAGATCATGACCGAGGCCTTGAAAAAAAGCGTCCTGGGGCAAAGCCTGAAGCCCGAGGACGTGTTCGTCAACAAGCAGGGCGTGATGGTCGGCGACTCCGGCCAGATATGGGTTCTCCCCGACGGCGACGCCCTGCGCATCTCCGAGATTCGGGAACCGTAACGCGCGCAGCACATCCCCCCTTTTGCGGGAGGCGCACAGGCCGGGTCAAACGATCCGGCCTGTGTGCGTTTTGCCTGAAGACCACGCTCTTCCATGGAATCCGAACCGGAAAAGTTCTGGAGGCAGCCGCGTCGCCGCCGCGTCGGGCATGGCGGCGTCAGGTGACGGCTCTTACTGTACAATCCATGCCATCTCTGGCATGACCGAACCCTGCGTAATCAAAAAATACAAAGAAACCATCACCTTCTGGCTTATCATTATGATACGATCCATCGACATGGACACCTGGCCGCGCAAGGCCCACTTCGCCTTTTTCCAGAACCGGAAAAATCCCTGCCTCTCCCTCACCTTTCCGGTCAACGTCGCAGGTCTGCTGCGGTTCCGGGCGGCCCAGGGCGAGACAAAGCGGCGCTTTACGGATTACGTCTACCACGCCGTCATGGCCAGCGTGAACGCCATTCCGGAATTTTGCATGCGCCTTGTGGACAAAAAACCCGTCCTCTTTTCCAAGGTCGATTCCGCCTTCACCTACATTCCCAAGGGACGCGACCTGCATGCCAACTGCATCGCCGCCTATGATGCCGCGTTTTCGACCTTTTCGCGAAACATCCAGGCGGCCCGGGACGCGGCCGACGCCTCCCCGACCCTGGCCCCCGAGGGCTGTGACAGCCAGGGGCTCGTCTACCTGACCTGCCTGCCGGACATCCCGTTCACAGCAGTCGCCAATCCCTGGGACGACCCGTGGACCGATTCGGTGCCGCGCATCGCCATGGGCATGGTCGATCCGGCCGCCGGGACCATGCCGGTGTCCGTGGAGGCCCTGCATAGCTTTGTCGACGGCAGACACATTGCGGCGTTCCTGAAAGGCCTCTCCGGTATCCTGGAAACGCCCGAGTCGTCGTTCGCATCTTGACGCCGCCCGGGTGTTGAAATTTGGTTGGTGGAGGGGGAATCGAATATTTTGTGTAATCATCGGATTTAATGTGATAAAACTGGCTAGACATTTCTTGGCTATCCGGAATGTTCTCCGGGTGTGAGATGCCCCGTGGAGTTACCCCCGCTAAACTGGACACCCCGTAGTTGCCGGTCAGGTTGATGGCCCTACACCAGCGTTTGACCAGTCCGTTAAGCGTGATGCGAGGGATATTCGACTGCACTTAAAACTAGGGTCGGCAGCACTTCTTGTGCTTGCGGCCGCTTCCGCAGGGGCATTGATCATTAGGACCGATCTTCTTTCGGAGGATCTTTCCCTGAAGTAATGGTTTGAGCGCCACTGTAGGCATCGATGTTTGCATGTCGCGCGTCACCTCATCCATAGCGTCGATTTGTACCCACGTGTAGTATAAAGAAATGCCGAATCGAATACTCGGTCCAGCTGGGTCCACGCAAAGACCGAACCATCGGCTAGCCTTCTCTTTGTACTTGCGAATCTTGCAATGCGACTGCAAATGCAAAGCGGCAATCGACGCAGAGTAGTTATTGCAATGGACCGTAAGTCCGGCTTCGCAGACACCGTACCCAAGAGTCAGATCGTGGTGCTTCCCATCAGCCCTGGCGAGTGCCGCCAACCTGTCAATCGCATGGCTGACTTCTTTGACCGAGTCCTCACTAAGCGCCAGGAGAAAGAAGCCGAGCTCAATGATTGCCGGCTCAGGCCGGGCTTCAATTTCCTTGATGATGCGCCCGAGCAGCGTTGTTTTGTTCAAACGCGTCAGGATACCGCTCGGCGTTGCGGCACCAGCAATCCCAGTGCGCCGGACCGTCATTGCAATATCAAGTCCTGCCGAGATATCGTCGGCTAAGAACAGGCTCACACCAGAATCCACCCAGATATTGTGCTTCAGGTGGTAGGCCAGGATTGTCAATTCCTGTGAAGCCAGTATTTTATCCGCGTAGTTGGCCCGCCGGTTGACATAGCTGAGAAAGCCGAGCGGCGATTGCAACATTTCCGTCATGGCGTCGAGCGTGAACACGTCCATGACCAGCGGAGGTTGTATGCGGGGTACGGTCACGGTACTCAGAAACTGCCGAGCTTGGAAACTCAGCGCCGGATAGTGATCGCTAACAACGCAGAAGACGTAGATTTCTTTCAGTTCGTACGGCAGCACGATCTCGCGACCACTTACGTCCGTCAGCGTGAACCGCTTTTCACCAAGGCACTGTGAGCACTCGATGGCCTGGTCGTAAGCATCCTGGACGCTCTTTTTGAAGTCGTCTCGAATGGCTTGGTCGTTGCCTTTCCTCGCTTCAAGCGTCAATCGTTTCGACTTCGCTTGAACCACGATTGCACGATTACCCCAGACAACCAGTACGTCTATCTCGCCAGCTTTTTTCGCTTTAGTTTCCCAGATGTCGACATTCGCGTATACCCGCTCACCTCCGAACACTAGACCAAGCCGTTCCGAGGCAAAGCTCTCTGTGAAGTCGCCACGGTTCTTCGCCAGTATTGGTCTATAGGCCTTGTCCTCAAACATCCAATAATATGGTGTGTCATAGAGCGCTTCGGCTAATGCGTAGGACTGGAGAGACACAAAATCTCCAGTCGGCATGCGCAGCAACGGTGTCGCGGAGATGGCGTTAAATTCGTGGGGCGCGTGGAAACTGCTGTTGCGGTTACCAGCAGGGAGAGTAAAAGCGCTCAGCACTCGTTCCGTTAGCTCCACTGCTAGGAGAGACTGCGCCGCCACCTCGGCCACTGTTACGGTATAAATCGGGAGCATTGTCCATTCGTCCGGGTGCAGTTTGCGCATTCTCTTGCGGACGTCGACAAAATGACCATCAACTACACGGTCGATGGCTTTTGCAACAGTGCAGGAATCGGATATTGTGAAGCCTCGTTGCTTCAACAGCCAAGGTGCATCGGAGGCATACCTCCTTGCAGCGAGGTCCAGATACTGGAAGCTGTAAGCTGATTCTCCGCCGTAGAAGATTGGCTCTCGAAAAGCCTTGCCTTGTCTGAACGGATCGAAGGTGCCAGAACTGACGACTTCGGGGGTCACACCTCGGTACATGTCACCCGACATGCTATCATGCAGCTCCTCGAGCAGCCGTTCGGTCGTGTCGAGATACTCCTGCAGGACCTGTGGTGTCGGCAATCTCCAGTCGACTTCGGCCTTCACCATCAATCCGATCAATGTGTTTATCTCGATGCGGATCAACTGCGAAGGATTGAACTGTTTCACCATGTCGGCTTCAGTCATTTCATCCGCGTACGACATCGTGTTATCTCGGTAGCAGAGATACGCGAGCGCATGAACGTAGCCAGGGCTGACGCAGAGTGCTGTCAGGTCCGCGAAAATCTCTTGCTCGGCGCGTGGAGTTTTTCTGTTCAAGAGGTAGGTTTCATTGGCTATATTTCATTCATCTTCAACTTTCGCCTTGGAGCGTCCCTGAAAGGACCACCCGCCCCAGCCTCGTCCGCGAACTGGCTTATGTTGACTTAACTATTCTCGCCAAGGGCCGCGCGGATGTCCAGAGTGTCCGGTCTAATTTGGTTACTCCAACGTGTACAGTGATAGTATTCACCTGACACCGCCGCCCCCGGCGGGGTAGCGATTAGGCTGCTTCCATATCCTTGTCCGCTTCAGATTCCTTGGAAGGTAAGAGGCCTCCAAGGAAAACGGTGTACGGCGTGCGACCGTTCTTGTTTGGCCCTTGACGCCGCCCCTGACCTTTCCCCCAAACGCGAAACAGCCGAACCCTCGCGGGTTCGGCTGTTTTGCCCGGGCGGCGTGCCGGGTGTTGAAATTTGGTTGGTGGAGGCGGGGGGAGTCGAACCCCCGTCCGAGAACGTGTCAGTCCAGGCGTCTACAGGCTTAGATCGGGATTTGTTCTCGTCCCCAACACGCCTTCCGACCGGGCGGAAGGGGACCAGTCTACCTGAGTCTCGCGTTTGCCCCGGCGGACACGGGCATTCGCCAGCCTGATGGGGGTTGGCGTCCTACTCTAGCGTATCAGGCGTCTGCTAAAGGGACGCTGGCTGTCTTTAAGCAGCCAGGGCGTAGTCGTAGTCGTTGGCAATTATACCGGTTGCCGCGTGTTTAACGAGGCCTCGCGGCACCTCGGCCTGCAACCTGGGCGTATCCATCCCCGTCGAAACCGGGGCGCCCCCAAACGCAACTCCTTTATACTAAGTCGCCTTCGGCGGCAAGCAAGCCCCAGCCGCGAAAATTTCTCCCAAGCCCCGGCACATTCGTCCGGCGCGCATCGCCACCCCGCCCGCCCGCGCCCAGACGTCCCACGCCGCCCCGCTAGCGCCAGTCCCGCTTCCCTCCCAGCCCGCACCGGACGGCCGTCCCTGCCCTGTCCAGTTGCGGCCCGGGTATTCCCCGGGTTGCTCCCCAGCTGCGTCTCGGGTGCGGCCAGGGTGCGGCCAGGGTGCGTCTCTGGAACGGCCCGACTGCATCTCGGTTGCGGCCCGTCGCATCCATGGATAGATTCCCTCCCAGCGTACCACCTGGGCCGTCTGCCACCACGTGGCGGCCCTCCCAGACGCCACCCAGGCGCCGTCTTTCCCGCCAACCTGCAACCACACCGGAAATCCACCTCCATGTCCGATCCGCTGCGCCCCTTCGGCCTCGTCTTCCGCCGCGACCGCCCCGACCTCCCCATCCCCGGCAGCCCCGAGCGGTGCCTGTCCCGCCGCGTGGTGGAAGACTCGGCCGGTTCCCTGTACCTCCTGGAATCCCTGGCCGCCTCCCAACTCGCCCATCGCCAGACCGTCGCCGCCTGCACCGCCGCCCTGGCCCGGGCCGGACTGACCAGCGTGGCCGCCCACCTGCCCTGCCTTGACGGCGGTTTCGTGGCCTCAAAGAACAGGTTGCATATACAACTTTCCCGATTCGCCCCCGGCGTCCCCCTGCCCCGGCCGGACTATACGCTACGCCCGGAGCCAGGACAGGCATTGGGCCGATTCATAACCGACCTTCGGGACTGCGCCGCGCGAGCCGATCTGCCCCCGCAGCTCCCAAACCGCAGCCTCGCCGACTACGCCACAACCCTCATGCGCACCCTGGCCGCCGCCGAACCGGCCGTCTTCTCGCGCCTTGCGCCGCTGGCCACGGCCATGGGGGCGTTCCTCGACGCCGAACCCTCTCTTCCCCGCGCCCTGTGCCACGGCGACCTGCACCCCGAAAACGCCATCTGGGACGGCTTCGATCTCGTGGCGGCCATCGACTGGGAGTTCGTCGGGATGGCCCACGAACTCTACGACGTGGCCGGGGCGCTGGGCTGCATGGGCATCGAAAACCCGCGCACCTTCGCCGCCGGAGCCGGGGCGGCCATGATCCGGGCGCTTCGCGACCGGGGGCTGCTCAACGAGGACAACCTGCGCTGGCTGCGACCGGCCGTCATGGCCGGACGCCTGGGCTGGCTGGCCGAATGGCTGCGCAAGAACGACCGCGAGATGGTCGAGATGGAGCTGGATTATCTGGAGCTTTTGGCGCGGTGAGGGGAAAACGAGGTGAAGGAGGAATCGGGGGAAGGGAGCCCCTTTTTTGAAAAAAAGGGGCTCCCTTCCCCCGTACCCCCATCCCTCACCAAAAAACTTTCACGGGGGGTGGGCGAGACGGGGAAAAGACGTCAGAAGGTGATGATCTGGTAGCCGTCGTCCATATACTTGGCCATGCCCGGATGCCCGTGCATGTCGTCGAGAAGCGTGAAGCCTTCCTTTTTCACGGCCTCTAGCGCCCCCAGATTGGTCGCGCAGGCCTTGCACGCCCCGGCGAACAGGCCCAGGGCCTTGGTTTTTTCAAAAAGTTTGTGCATGGGATTGGATTCGTCCGCCAGCTTCTCTACCAGCGTCGTGGCCGCGCCCTCCAGGATCACCAGGGTCTCAAAGCCTTTCTCGCGCATGTCGATGGCGTTTAAAAGCACATGGATGAAACACATCATGTCGCCGCGAAACGCGAAAATCGCCACTTTCTTCATGAGAAAACCTCCATAGGGCCGGTTGCGGCCGCACGGGTCAGGGGGAAACGCCGCAGGCGGCGCGATCAGGCGTAGGCCGCCAAAATGCCGTCCAGAACCGCCATATCCGGCCGATGCAGGGCCAACGGCCCCCTCGCCGCCTCGGGCAGTCGGCCCCCAAACGGCGGCCGGTCGTTTTCGTAAATGACGCCGATGGGGATGCGCTCGCCAAATTCCATGGCCTTTTCCATGGCCGCGCCGAAATCCCGGGGATCATGGTCGTCGCCGAGCCGGTACACGCGCTCTTTGTACCAGGCAAAGGTGTTGACCTTGTTAAAGGATACGCAGGGCTGCAAAATGTCCACCAGGGAAAATCCCTTGTGCCGCACGGCTCGTTCGATCAGCCCGGAAAGATGCTCGATATCCCCGGAAAAGCCCCGGGCCACAAATCCCGCCCGCATGGCCACGGCCACGGCCATGGGATTAAACGGCATCGACGGCGCGCCCATGGGCTGGGCCTTGGTCACCTGCCCTTCCATGGTCGTGGGGCTGGCCTGCCCCTTGGTCAGACCGTAGATCTGGTTGTCGTGGGCAAGGAGCGTCAGGTCCACGTTGCGCCGCAGGGCCGCCAGAAAATGGTTGCCGCCCTCGCCGTAGCTGCACCCGTCCCCGGACTCGGCGATGACCGTCAGCCCCGGGTTGGCCAGCTTGGCCCCCTGGGCCGGGGGCAGGGAACGGCCGTGCAGCCCGTTGAACACGTTGGCCCGCAGGTAATGCGGCGCTTTGGCCGCCTGGCCTATGCCCGACACGAACAGCACCTCGTGGGGGGACAGGCCAAGCGAAACAAGGGCCTTGATGACCGCCTTGCGGATGGAAAAGTTCCCGCAGCCCGGGCACCACGCCGTTTCGAAGTCGCCATAATCGGCTACCGTGACCATGTCTGCTCCTTATGAGAGGGGATAGGGAAGAACCGGGGGAAGGGAACCCCTTTTGTGAACTAAAGGGGTTCCCTTCCCCCGGACCCCCATCCCTCCCCAAAAAACTTTGGCGGTTGATTGCGGCTCACAACCAAAACCTCTTCTACGGGCGTTTTGATCCCAGGCGATCCAGGATGTAGCGGGCCGTGAGAGGAAGACCGTCGTAGCGCAGGATATGGTGCGCAAAGACGAAGCCGGTCTCCTGCCGGATGAGCCGGGCCAGTTGTCCCGTGGAATTGCCCTCGACCATCACGGCGCGGGGGGCTTTTTCCAGGAGAGGGAGAAACTGGCCAGGGACCAGGGGATAGACCTGGGAGAAATGGAGAACGGCGCAGGAGGTTCCGGATTCGCGCAAAAGGGCGGCGGCCTCCAGGGCGGCCCCCCGGGTCGTGCCCCAGCAGGCCAGAAGGACATCGGAAGAGGGGTCGCCGTGCAGCTCGGGAGGGACGGCGTCGGCCAGAAGTCCGGCCATCTTGCGCGACCGCTTGTCCTGCATGGTCACCCGCACGCCCAGATCCTCGGTGATGTGCCCGTCGGCGGTGTGCTCGTCGCTGTCGGCGACGACCAGAGAGTCGCCGAAGCCGGGGATGAGCCGGGGCGAGACCCCGGAGTCGGTCACGGCGTAGCGTTCGTAGACGCCGGGGCCGTCGTGGGCCGTCCCGGGCCGGGCCACGGCAGGCAGCGCCGCCAGATCGAAGGGGACCACGCCCCGGTAGGAATCGGCCAAAAACTGGTCCGTGAGCACGAAAACAGGGCTCTGGTATTTCTCGGCGATGTGCACGGCCGCATGCGTCAGGTGAAAGCACTGCTCCACCGTGCCCGGGGCGAAGATGGCCCGGGGGAACTCGCCGTGCCCGGCGTAGAGCACGAGGTTGAGGTCGGCCTGCTCCGTGCGCGTGGGCAACCCCGTGGCCGGCCCCGGCCGCATGGCCACCACGACGACCACCGGGGTCTCGATCATGCCCGACAGGCTTATGCCCTCGACCATCAGCGCAAACCCGCCGCCCGAGGTGGGCACAAGGGCCGTGGCCCCGGTGAACGACGCCCCGATGGCCATGTTCACGGCCGCGATCTCGTCCTCGGCCTGCTCCACCACCACGCCCATCTTCTGGCCCTTGGCGGCCAGGGTCAGGGCCACGGAGGTGCCGGGCGTCATGGGATAAAACGAGCAGAAATTGACCCCGGCGGCCATGGCCCCCAGGGCAATGGCCTCGTTGCCGTTGAGCATGATCCGCTTCCCGGTGTTCACGGCCGGGGCGATGCAGGTAAACGACACCTGCTGCTCGGCGGTCCAGGCCATGGCGTCTGCGAAGACCTTGCGGTTGGCGGCCACCATCTCCTCGCCCTTTTTGGCGAAGGTGTCGTGGATGATTTTTTCGATCCATGCCGCGTCCAGGCATAAAAGCGAGCACAGAACCCCCAGCGCGGCCATGTTCTCGAAAATGGGCTTGGGGCACAGGGCCTTAAACGGCACGAGCAGGGTACGGGGTCCGGCAGCGGCCTCGCCCAGGGCCTCGTCCACAAGCACCACGGCCCGCTCCGAGAGCTGGTCCCGGTGCAGCGGATACGAGGCGGCGTCCAGCGCCACCAGGATGTCCACGCCCTCCCGGGGGGCGAAAACGGGATCGGGGCTGACGCGCACGGCGTAGGTGTTGTGGCCGCCCCGGATGCGGGACATGTAGTCCTGGGTGACCACGATCTCGTACCCGGCCCGGACTAGGGCCTTGGCCAGAAAATCGCCCACGGTGACCAGCCCCTGGCCGGCCTCGCCCCCGATGAGGATGTTGACGCTTATGTCTGGCATGCACACATCTCCGGATTCTGGTTATGCGGCTTTTCATCCAAAGGCCGCCCCGTCAGCGAACCCGCAAGGGAATTCCAAAGGGCTAAGCCCTTTGGCCCCCGGAGGGTTCTCCCTACCCGCCGCCTCGTTCGACAAAGCTACGCCCCGTCGAGCCCCGAGCCTTCCTTTTCCAGATGCCAGCCCTGGGGGTCTTCGAAGTAGTAGCGGGTATCGGACAGCAGCACATGAAAGCCGCGCTGATCCCGGATCATCTCGGTCAGAAAGGCCTTTTCCACGGAGTCCGTCGCCCGCGCCAGATGGCCGTGGAAAAAGCGCAGGGCTGCCAGTTCCGCGTCGATGGCCGCCGAGAGCGCCCCGACCACGGTCATGCAGGCCGCCGATCCGGGCGGCATGCCGGGAACCAGGGTGGTAAAAACGCCGCGCATGCCCACGGGTTCGTCGTCGCGAAGCCGACAGGCCGCTTCCCAGGCCTTGCCTGCCTGGAGGTTCCGATAGACCTCTTCGATGTGCGCCCGCTGTTTTTTCTTGTCGGCCATCAGCCGTTCGAAGACCTCGCGGCCAAGGGCCTCGGGGCAGTCGGCCACGGCCTTGGCGTAGAACCCCACGGCCTTGTCGGCCAACTCCAGGGCTTGACACAACATCTCTTGGGAAGGGGGGGCAGTGTCCGGCATGGTTCCTCCGGGAAAGCCGTGGGGCCGTCAGACCATCGGCGTGACGGCCCCGTTCGGGCGGGATTGCGCAAGGCGTTCGTTATGGGATGACCGGCGGGGTGAAGACCCGCAGGGCCAAGTCCTTATCCAGCATGAACCAGCCGCCGGGCGTGGACTCCACAAGCTTGAGCTTCTGGATGACCTCGGTGACGCTGGCCTCTTCCTCCACCTGCTCGGAGATGAACCATTGCAGAAACGCCGCCGTGGCGTGGTCCTTCTCCTTGAGAGCCAGATCCATCAGGGCGCCGATGCGCGCCGTGACCTTCTGCTCGTGAGCCAGAGACTCCTGAAAGACGGCCAGGGGCGAGTCCCATTTGACCGGCGGGGCGTCGATGGCCTGGAGCACCACCCGCCCGCCGCGCTCGTTGACGAAGGAGTAGAACCGCTCGGCGTGAGCCCGTTCCTCCTGCTCCTGGATGTGCATCCAGTTGGCGAACCCGGCCAGCCCCAGTTCCTCAAAGTAGGCGGCCATGGCCAGATACAGGTAACCGGAATAGTATTCCCACTTGACCTGGTCGTTTAGGGTCTGCTCCATCTTTTTCGAGAGCATGGCCTAGTCCTTTTTCCACAGCCCATGGATGTTGCAATATTCCCGGGCGGAAACGGATGTGGCCGTGATGCAGAACTCGGCCTCCGGGGCCTGGCCCGGTTTGAGGAAGGTCTTGTAGGACACGCCGTCGGCCAGAAGCTCGATCCATTCGATGTAGTGTTTCTCTTCCATGGGATGGGGCACGCCGCCGACCTTGACCTTGTAGCCGGTAGCCGTCTTCTCGATGACCGGGACGTGTTTTTCCTTGGAGGCGTCAACCATGCCCTCCTCCATGAGCTTCATGGGCTGGCCGCAGCACACCAGATCTCCGCCGCCGGTATGCAGCACTTCTACGATATTTCCACAGATTTCACACTTGTAGACTTCAAGCATCTTGGTCATGGTCGTAAGCTCCTTTTTCAGCTTGTTTTCCTCCCTCCCCGCCAGCAACGCACAATCGGCTCTGGGGAGACGCACATAATTCACTACACCACTTCTTCCAGGCTTTCGCAACCCTTTCGTGTCCATCCATAATCAATTTCCGGGCCGCGAGCGCATTGTCTTTCAGGATGCCGGGGACCGCAGCCATACCTCCCCGGGGCATATTTCGAGACAATGCTTCCCGTGATATAAGTCCCCCTCAGCCATGGGCAACCCGTGACTTCCCATTCCGGCTAAAGAAATCTCCACGTCGGCCGATGACATAGGTGCAGGCCGCGCACGAAAACCCAGGGCCTGCGGACACGAACATGAACATACCCCACCCGATGCTTTTCTGCCTGGCCGTGGCCACGGCCCTGGCCATGGTCGTTCCAAACGTGGCGCGGGCCGAACCCGCCCCCTTTCCCACAACCATCGGCATCCGGGACGTGAGCCAGCCGCCGTCGCCCGGGCGCGACCCCGTACCCTTTACGCCCAAGCCCTACAGACCATCCAAACCCGGCAGCCGGAAACCCGCCAAGCCGCAAAGGACGGCCGCGCCAGCGCCGCAAGCGCCCCGGCTTCAGGCTGCGCCAGCTCCAGCGCCACAAAAGCCCCAGACCCAGGCTGCGCCGACGACGCCCCTGCCGACACCCGAGGAACTCAACCGGAAATACTCCACGGTCAACGAGAGCCTGTCGCCCCTGGCCGTGGCGCCTGTCCCGGCACAGGCGCCAGCTCCGGCTCCGGCGCAAGGAGCGACCCCGGCCCCGGCTTCCTCTTCCGGGCAGCCCACCCCGGCCGCCGCGCCAAGCCCCAACATGGCGGAACCCGCTGCAACACCGCCACTCCCGTGAACAACCCACATGAGGGTCATCCCATGAAAAACAGTGCTCCTCACCGCCACCGCGCCTTCGCACCGGCCTGCGCCGCGATCTTCGCGGCAACGTGCCTGGCGGTCCTTCTGGCATCGGCCACGGCCACCGCCAAAAGCCAGCCGCCCCCCCTCCCCGCTATCCCGAGGTAGCCATGGCCCTGGCCGACGACCTGGACCGGCAGGCCGCGCCGCGTTTGGGCATCGGCTTTCCCGACAACTCCCGGGGGCTGTACTGGGTGGTGGTCACGGTTCCGGCGCAGGAGGACAATCTGGAGGCATCCTCGGGGCTGGGGCGGCTCATGGCCCAGGAACTGTCCTGCGCCCTGGTGGCCAAGGGCTACAATGTGCAAGAGATCCGCAAGGCCTCAGAGATCGTCTATGACCGCAACCAGGGGGAGTTCATCCTCACCCGGGACACCCGGGCCCTGGCCAGACGCCACGTCACGGCCACGTTGGTGGTGGCCGCGACCTATACGGTGTTGCCCGGGGAGGTGCGGTTCAACGTGGAGGTCATGGATGCCAGAAACAACAACATCGTGGCCATGAGCAGCCGCAGTCTGGCCAAAACCCAGGAAGTGGCGGCGCTTTTGGGACGTTCCGGACTTTCCGCCGTAGGGCCGACGGTGTCCACCGTGGATACGGCCTCTTTCCAGCGGGAGCTGTTTCCGTATCTGCGCTGACCGCCCTGTTTCCGTGCTGACGCAAAAAACGGCCGTTCCCCAAGGGGGTGGCCGTTTTGCTGTTCACGAAGAAAACACCAGTTGGTTCATACAAACACTGGCGTGTTTTTCTAGGGTGGTGCGGCCTCTTTCCAGCGGGAGCTGCTTCCGTATCTGCGCTGACCGCCCTGTCTCCGTGCTGACGCAAAAAACGGCCGTTCCCCAAGGGAGCGGCCGTTTCCGTTGATCACGAGGGAAAACCCATTGGTTCATAAAAACACTGGCGTGTTTTTATGGGGCGGTTTCGGCCTCCTTTCAGCGGGAACGGCTTGCGTATCTGCGTCGATAGATCTGTTTCTTCGCTGTCGCAAGAAACGAACATTCCCAGAAAGAAGCGGTTGTTTTAGCGGATTTTGAGAAGGAAACCGGTTGGTTCCTCAAAAGAGCGGCGTGTGTTTTATGGGGCGGGTTCAAAACCCTTTCAAAGTGAATTGCCCCTTTGTTGACGTTGATAGCTCTGTTTCTCTCCTGTCGCAAGAAACGGCCGTTCCCGAAAGGAAACGGCCGTTTTTGAACTTCAGAACGAAGAAGGCAGCTTCAGTCTTACAAAACCGGCCTCGTTCTCACCACGGCTGGACGATTCCGTCTTTTCCGGCCGGAGAGCGAACGCCACCCCAAAGGGATCAGGCCTCAAGCACCTTGCGCAACTCATCCTCTTTGTCCTTCGCCAGGGAGGTCCGAAGGATCTTGCCCTTGCCCGCAAACGCCTTGAGGTCGTCCAGAACCTTGTCCGCCGTCATCTTGCGAACCAGGACAAACAACGCGGAATTGCCCGGCTGAAACGACTCGGCCATATCCTTCATCATCTTGTCGTCGATGCCGATGTCCGCGAGCTTGCCGGAAATCGCCCCTGCCCCGGCCCCCACGGCCAGACCCAAAAGCGGATTGAAGAAGATCATGCCGATCAGCATGCCCCAGAAGCCGCCGCTAAGCGCGCCTGCGGCGGTCAGGTTCACGGCCTGATGCAGCTTGATCTTGCCCTCGGCGTCCTTGGTCACGACCACGACGTCATCCATCTCGATCAGGTATTCTTTCTGCAGTTTGGCCAGTTCGGCCCGCATTTCCAAGGCGGTGTGCTCATCATCGAAAAGTACGGCGACAAGATCACTCATCTGTGGACTCCTTTCTGCGTTGATTCCGTTTCGCTGTTGGCGACGGGAATTCGGCCTAGTGCCGTGTTTCAGGGTTCGGGGCCTCTTTCATGAGCGTGGAGGACAGGTTCGGCGTGGTGTCCGAACGGCCGCAGAAGAGCTTTTCCGGGTCGGCGCACACCAGGGCCGTTTCCAGCACCTGGTCCATGTGCGCCACACGGATGATCTCCAGATCCTTCAAGATGGCCTCGGGCACTTCCTTTAAGTCTTTCTCATTCTCCTCGGGGATGATCACCGTACGGATGCGGCCCCGGTGGGCGGCGAGCAACTTTTCGCGCAGGCCGCCGATGGGCAGCACCCTGCCGCGCAGGGTGATCTCGCCGGTCATGGCCAGGTCGTTGCGCACGGGCAGGTTGAGAAGCGCCGAGATGAGCGTGGTGGCCAGCGTAATGCCCGCCGACGGCCCGTCCTTGGGGATGGCCCCCTCGGGCACGTGGATATGGATGTCGATTTCCTTGTGGAAATCGGGCTTGAGGCCAAACAGGGCCGAACGGGAGCGCAGGTAGCTCACGGCCGCCTTGGCCGACTCCTGCATCACGTCGCCGAGCTTGCCGGTGATCTCCACCTTGCCCGAGCCTGGCATGATCACCGCCTCCACCATGAGCATCTCGCCGCCAAGCTCGGTGTAGGCCATGCCGTTGCACAACCCCACCTGGGCCTTTTCCTCCTTCTCGCCGTGGCGGAACTTGGTCACCCCGAGGTAGGATTGCAGGTTCTGCTTGGTCACGGCGACGGACTTGCCCGGATCCTTCTTCTCCACGATCTTTCTGGCCACCTTGCGGCAGATGGAGGCCAGTTCGCGTTCCAGGTTGCGCACCCCTGCCTCGCGGGTATAGCGGCGCACGACTTCAAGCATCGCATTGTCGGAAATCGACAGGTTGGCTTCCTTGAGCCCATGCTGCTTGAGGTTTTTCGGCATGAGGAAGCGGCGGCCGATCTGCATCTTCTCGTTTTCCAGGTAGCCCGGAATACGGATGATCTCCATGCGGTCCTGCAGCGGCAGGGGGATGGTGTGCAGGGCGTTGGCCGTGGTGATGAAAAAGACCTTGGACAGGTCGTAGTCCAGGTCCAGGTAATGGTCGTTGAAGGCCCCGTTCTGCTCGGGGTCCAGGACTTCGAGCAGGGCCGAGGACGGGTCGCCCCGGAAATCCGTGCTCATCTTGTCCACTTCGTCCAGGCAAAATACCGGGTTGTTGAATTTGACGCGCTTTAGGGACTGGATGATCTTGCCCGGCAGCGCCCCCACATAGGTGCGGCGATGGCCGCGAATCTCGGCCTCGTCGCGCACGCCGCCAAGCGACAGGCGCACGAACTCCCGGCCCATGGCCCGGGCGATGGACTTGGCCAGGGATGTCTTGCCCACCCCGGGAGGGCCGACCAGACAGAGGATGGGGCCCTTCAAGGTCTCCACCAGGGACTGTACGGCCAGATATTCGAGGATGCGCTGCTTGGGCTTGTCCAGGCCGTAATGATCCTCGTTCAGGATGGTCTCGGCCTGGGTCAGGTCCAGGTCCGTGGGCTGGAGCACGTTCCAGGGCAGATCGAGAATCCACTCCACGTAGTTGCGCACCACGGTGTATTCAGCCGAAGACGGCGGAATCTGCTTGAGCTTTTTGATCTCCCGGAGGGTCTTCTCCCGGGCCTCGTCGGACATGTCCTTGGCCCGCAGCCGCTCCTCGAACTCCGCGGCCTCGGCGGCCGGGTCGTCCTCGCGGCCCATCTCCTTGTTGATGGCCTTGAGCTGCTCGTTTAAATAATATTCCTTCTGGTTCTTCTCCATCTGCTGCTTGACGCGATTTTTGATGCGCTTTTCCAGGGACGAAATCTCGATCTCGCCCTGAAGGAACCCGTAGGCCTCCTCCAGGCGCTTGATAGCCGAGGTTTCTTCGAGCACGCCCTGTTTTTTGATGTAGTCCACCTTGAGGTGGGGCATCACCGCGTCGGCCAGCTTTCCAGGCAACGTAATGGAATTGATGGCTAAAATGGTCTCTGGGGCGAGCTTTTTGTTGATGCGGCCGTACTGCTCCAGGGCCTCCTGGGTGGCCCGGATGAGCGCGTCGGCCTCGGCCCCGGCCATGTCTTCGTCGGGCAGCCGGGCCACGCGCACCAGCACGTTGTCGGCGTTGAACTCTTCGCTGGTGTCCTCGGGCTCCCACCGGGCCCGGTACAGGCCTTCGAAAAGCACCTTGATGGTGCCGTCGGGCAGCCGCAGCATCTGGAGAATCTTGGACACGGTGCCCACGGTGAACAGGTCGTCCGGGGTGGGCCGTTCCGTCTCCGGGGCGCGCTGGGCCACGAGAAAAATCTTTTTGTCGTGGGTGGCCACGGCGTTCTCGATGGCCTTGATGGAGGCCTCGCGGCCCACGAAAAGCGGCACGATGGAGCGCGGGAACATGACCACTTCCCGCAGGCTCATCATGGGCAGCAAGGCGTCTTCAAAGGAATTTTTATGATTATCAAACAGAAACGAGGACATAAAACCTCCATGGACTGTCGGGACTTGGGGGCGCGTCCATGCACGAACCACCGCAGCGGCTCTCATGAAGCGGATCGGGCATCTCGTCGCGGCGTTCCAGTGCGGCCCGGCAGGGTCGTCTCCAGCCGTGCCGTCTGGCATCGTCTCCCGGCGCGGACCCGAAACGAAATCCGCGCCAGGGACGAAGGTCAAGTAAGGACGGAAAACCCGTTGTCAAACCGCCGGGCGCGAAAATGGCGCCGTCCTCCCCACGGCCGCCGCTGGCGGCAGGCCATGCCGGATCGGCCATGCGGCGGGTCAGGCGCTTTTGACTTCCTGATGATAGAACAGCAGGGGTTCGAGCCCCTTCTCCACGACAGCCTTGTTCACCACGCACTCCTTGACCCCGGTCAAGGAGGGCAGCTTGTACATGATGTCCAGCATGATGGTTTCCATGACGTTGCGCAGGCCGCGCGCGCCGGTCTTGCGCTCAATGGCCTTCTCCGAGATGGCGTCCAAGGCGTTTTTGGTGAACCGCAGACGCACCTTGTCCAGCTCGAAAAGCTTCTGGTACTGGCGCACCAGGGCGTTTTTGGGCTCGGTGAGAATGCGCACCAGATGGTCCTTGGTCAGTTCCGTCAGGCTGGTGATGATGGGCACGCGGCCCACAAACTCGGGGATCAGGCCGAACTTGATCAGGTCCGCCGGATGGGCCTGGGACAGCACCACGGACAGCTCGTCCTCGCGCTTGGACTCCACCTTGGCCCCGAAACCGATGCTGGTGCCGCGAAGCCGTTGCCCAACGATCTTCTCCAGGCCGATAAACGCCCCGCCCACCACAAACAGGATGTTGGAGGTGTTTAAGCGGATGAACTCCTGCTGCGGGTGCTTGCGGCCGCCCTTGGGCGGGATGTTGGCCTCGGTGCCCTCGATGATTTTCAGGAGCGCCTGCTGCACGCCCTCGCCGGACACGTCGCGGGTGATGGAGGGGCTGTCGCCCTTGCGGGCGATCTTGTCGATCTCGTCGATATAGATGATGCCCTTGGAGGCGGCCTCGATGTCGTAGTCGGCGTTTTGCAAAAGCTGGACGAGGATGTTCTCCACGTCCTCGCCCACGTACCCGGCCTCGGTCAGGGTGGTGGCGTCGGCGATGGCGAACGGCACGTTCAGGATGCGGGCCAGGGTCTGGGCCAAAAGCGTCTTGCCCGAGCCCGTGGGGCCGATGAGCAGGATGTTGCTCTTGTCGATCTCCACGTCGTCGGGATGCTTGGCGGCGTGGTAAACGCGCTTGTAGTGGTTGTGTACGGCCACGGCCAGGATCTTTTTGGCCTGGTCCTGGCCGATGACGTATTCGTCCAAAAGGCGCTTGATCTCGGCCGGAGCCAGGAGCTTCCCGGCCTCGGTCTCCTCGGTCAGCGACTCCTGGGCGATGATCTCATTGCACAGGGAGACGCATTCGTCGCAGATGTAGACATCGGGACCGGCAATGAGCCGCTGCACTTCGTCCTGGCTTTTGCCGCAAAAAGAGCAGGACAGCTCGTTCGACAGGGGATTTTTCTTTTTTGTCATGGTCGGTCACCCGTTTCGGTCCCCGTCGGCGGCTCTGGTCGCCGCCGGGAGTCCGGCGTTACCTGCGGCCCGGCGCAAAAAGCGCCGCGCCATCAGGGATCATTCCTCGGCCTTTTCCGGCAACGGCTCGCGCGAGGTCAGCACCTTGTCCACAAGGCCGTACACCCGGGCTTCCTCGGCGCTCATGAAATAGTCGCGCTCGGTGTCGGCCTGGACCTTTTCAATGTTCATCCCGGTATGCCGGGCCATAAGCTCGTTTAAATGCTCACGCATGCGGATGATCTCGCGGGCGTGGATGTCGATGTCCGTGGCCTGTCCCTGGAAGCCGCCCAGGGGCTGATGGATCAGGATGCGGCTGTTGGGCAGGGCGTAGCGCATGCCCGGGGCCCCGGCGCACAACAAAAATGCCCCCATGCTGGCGGCCTGCCCCATGCACAGGGTGGACACCGGCGGCAGCACATACTGCATGGTGTCGTAAATGGCCATGCCGGCGGTGATGACCCCGCCGGGGGAGTTGATGTACAGGTTGATGGGTTTCTCCGGATCCTCGGACTCCAGGAAAAGGAGCTGGGCGCAGACCAGGTTGGCCACATGGTCGTCGATGGCGCTGCCCAAAAGGATGATCCGGTCCCGCAGCAGGCGGGAATAGATGTCGTAGGCCCGCTCGGTGCGCCCCGTGGTCTCGATGACGATAGGTATGGTGGACATGATGGTCATGTATCCTTCGTAAACGTGAAAAACAAGCCGGAGCCCGTACCGGACGCCACGCCTCCAAAACAAGTGCAAGAACCGGGCCTGAAAATGTGCAAAATGCCGGGTTCCTATTCCCCGGCTTCCGCCTGCGCGGCCTCCCCGGCGAGCTCGACGCTCTCGACGGCAGGCACTTTTTTGACGTTGGCCTTGCTGTAGATCAGCTCCACGGCCTTGTCCGCCAAAAGCTTGTCCCGCACCGGGATGACCAGGTTGTTCTGCTCATAGTACTGCTTGAGGGTCAGAACGTCCTGGTTGGTCTTCTGGGAAAGCTGGTTGAAGTACTGGTCCATCTCCCTGGGCTCGACCTCAAGCCCTTCCTTCTCGGCCACGTTCATGAGGAAAATCTGGGTGCGGGCGATGTTCTCGGCCTGATCCCGAAATTCCGTGCGCAGCCCCTCCAGGGTCTTGCCCGTGGATTCCAGGCTCTTGCCGCGCCGCTCCAGCCGCTCCACGAAGTCGTCGATGAGCTGCCCCAGGTGGGTCTCCACCAGGGACTCGGGCAGCGGGAAGTCCAGCTTGGCCAGGATGCCGTCCAACAGCTTCTTCTGGGCCGCCGCCTTGTGCAGATCCTGGCGCGATTTCTGATAGGACAGGTTGATGGCCTCGCGCATGCGCTCCAGGCTCTCGAAATGCCCGGCCTTCTGGGCCATGGCGTCGTCAAGCGGCGGCAGCTTCTTTTCCTTGATGACGTGCACGGCGACCTTCATGGTCACGGACTTGCCCGCCAGGGTCTGATTGATGAAATCCGCCGGGAAGGTCATCGGCCCTTCGCCCTGGCCGCCCGAGGGCACGGTCTTCACCAGGGCCTCGAACTCCGGCAGGGCCTGGGCCTCGCCCAGGGTGAGCTGGAAATTCTCGGCCTTGACGCCCGGGACGGGCACGCCGTCCTCGAAGGCCTCGAAGCTCAGGGACACCACCTCGCCGTCCTTGGCCGGACGGTTCTCGGCCAGGGGGGTGAGCTCGGCCAAGTTCCCCCGGATGCGGTCGATGACGGCCGCGACGTCCGATTCGGACACCACAACCTCTTCTTCCTCCACATCAAGGCCCATATAGGTGGGCAGCTCGAAGGCCGGGGCGTGCTCGAACTCGAAGGCGTATTCCACGGGCTGATCCTTGACCAGCTCCACCGTGTCCACATCGATGCGCGAGAGCGGGGACTTGCCGAGTTCGCCCATGATCTCGTTGATGTGCACGTTCAAAAGCTCGTTGGTGGCCTCGCCCACGATTTCCTTGCGAAAACGCGACTCCACCACGGAAGACGGCGCCTTGCCCTTGCGAAATCCCTTGAAATCCGCCTTCTGGCGGTAGATGGCCACGGTGGCGGTCAGGGCGGCGTTGGCCTCTTCGGCCGGAACCTTGACCTCGACTTTGGTCTTCACGGGGGAGACGACGATGACGTTATATTCCAAGACGATCCTCCTGATGTTTCCGTCCGGATCGGGGCCTGGGCCCTGTCCGGCGGTTGGCGTGCACGGAAGCCGCAGCCGATGTCCGACAGCGGTTTGTGGCGTTTCCAAGAAAGCAAATGAAGGATAATAAGGGACGATCTGCAAAAAGGGAAGACCCGGGACCGCAATCCGCTTCAATCATACTGAAATATCTTGAGTTTTTTTTCGCACCTCCCCCTGCCGCCTCGCATAGTCCGAAATTCGCCCGAAAAAACGGGCTGTTGACGCCCCAAAAGAAACCTTTTACCCCACCCCTTGTCCGGCTGCACCGGCATGGGGCCGACCGCCGCAGACCTTTGCCGCACAGGCGGCGCGAAAGGACGTTCGTCATGATTTCCTGGGTTCTCTATCCCCTCTTCGGCGCGCTGGCGGGGGTCATCGCCGGACTTTTGGGCGTTGGCGGCGGCATCGTGGTGGTGCCGGTGTTGGTGTTTCTGTTCACGTTGCAGGGGTTTCCGCCGGAATTCGTCATGAAGATGGCGCTTGGCACCTCGCTTGCCAGCATCATGTTCACCTCCATCTCCAGCTTTCAGGCGCACCATCGCCGGGGGGCGGTGCATTGGGACATCGTCAAGGCCATCACGCCCGGCATCCTCATCGGCACCTTCGGCGGAACCTATCTGGCCGCCGCCCTGTCGGGCACGTTTTTGACGGCCTTTTTCGCCTGTTTCCTGTATTACGTCGCCATCCAGATGCTGCTCAATTTCAAGCCCAAGCCGTCGCGCACCCTGCCCGGCGCGGCGGGCATGGTCGGCATGGGGGGATTTATCGGCGTCATCTCAAGTCTGGTGGGGATCGGCGGCGGCACGCTGTCGGTGCCGTTTATGACCTGGTGCAACCTGCCCATGCATCACGCCATCGGCACCTCGGCGGCGATCGGGTTTCCCATCGCCGTAGCCGGGACCGTGGGGTATATCGTCAATGGCTGGTCCGTGGCGGGACTGCCCTCGCCGTCGGTTGGGTACGTCTCCATCCCGGCGCTGATCGGGATTGCGGTTTTCAGCATGCTGACCGCGCCGTTTGGGGCCAAGTTGGCGCATAAGCTGCCCGTGCCGGTGCTGAAAAAGATATTTGCCGTGTTTCTTATCGCCACGGCGACGAAGATGATATGGGGTGTGATATTTTGATTTCGATAAAACGTAATATGCAGAAAATAACATGCTAATAATAATGGGTAACCCCTCGGCTCTGCCGGGGGGTTACCCATTATCATCAGTCCATACAGATAAAGCATACTTGTACGCCGAAAAAAATATCCACGTTGGTTGATTTCATAACACAAACTTAAGCGGAAACAAAAAATCATAAAAGCCGGACTTCCCTCAATTTGTAAGAATTATGGAAAGCCCGGCTGTAAAGACAATTGAGATTAAAACCATGATGGAACTAACCTTTCTAGATTCCTGTCAAACGCTCACTCCCCAAGTTGAACACTCGCGACAAGAACACATTGGCTTCCGTGAAAGTCAGCCTGTGCCCATCCGGTGTCGAGCATTTTCCTGACGTACCACTCCTTTACTGAATCGACGACACGTTCACGTTTATCTTCGTTGTTCTCTTGGTTGTAGTATCCCAGGACTTGTGCCTGAGAGACCACCACCGAAGGAGCGTTAACTGACCGATCCTTTGGATCGGGGGGTGAAAAAGGCCTACTCATGACGATACCCTCTGATTTTATTTGGTACACGCATACCGATTTATCAAACTATGACATTATTTAAACTTGTCAAGTACCAATCATCATTATGACAAAAAACTTATATGTGCTATAATTAATGACAAAATCACTGACGAGGCTTTGCGCTTCCCGTGGCAGCGATGCCGCTGGGCAGAACGGCACGAAAATCTCTCGCTTACGGCGCGTGTGATGCCTCGACCTTCTCATGATTCTCGAAGCTGATGATTTTGCCAACAGCTCCAGGACAATTATGTCCTACTTGTGAACAGGTGAAGAACCGAAATTTTACCAAGCACCAAAAACAAAATTTCAACTGTGCAATGTCACTACGCGATTTAAACAGCAATTATAACAAGCGAGGGGCATTATATTTTCAGATTATTCAAATTTTGCTATATTGTACAAATAATAACCATACCCCCCGCCACCCGGCGTCTCCACCCGCAGCCGGTCGCCGGGCGCGGCCGCAAAGTGGCACTTGCCGGGCAGTTCCCGCGCCTCGCCACCCGTAATCAGCACGTTTCGCCCCGTGGCCCCGGGCGCGCCGCCCGCCAGCCCATACGGCGCATGCACCCTTCGATCCGACAAGACCGTCACCTCGGTCGGCCCCAAAAATTCCACTTCCCGCGTGAGGCCTTCGCCGCCGCGATGCGCCCCCTGCCCGCCCGAGCCCCGGCGCAGCCCATATTCCCGCACCAGCAGCGGATAGGCGTATTCCAGCGCCTCGACCGGCGTATTCAGCGTATTGGTCATATGGCTATGTACCGCGCTCTCCCCGGCCCCGGCCGCGCCCGCCCCCATGCCCCCGGCCAGGGTCTCGTAGTACGCGAAGGCCGCGCCGGTGCGCGGATCGACGCCCCCCATGGCCACGTTATTCATGGTGCCCTGGGACGCCGCCGGGACGCTCCCCGGCAAGGCCCGGCTCAGGGCCAGAAAAATCACGTCCACCAACCGCTGCGAAGTCTCCACGTTGCCCCCGGCCACGGCCGCCGGAAACCGCGCATCCACCACGCTGCCCGGCCTGGTGACGATCTGGATGGGTCGGGACAGCCCGGCGTTGACCGGAACGCCCCGGGCCACGAGACAGCGTACGGCGTACAGCACGCACGACACGGCAATGGCCCGGGTGGCGTTGACGCAGCCCACGGCCTGGGGGTCCGATGCGCAAAAATCGAACGCCATCGTATCGCCGCGCACGGTCAGGCGCAGGCGCACGGCGATGTCCGCCGTGCCCACGCCGTCGTCGTCGAGCATATCCCCGGCCTCGTAGACGCCGTCCGGCACGTCGCGAATGGCCGCCCGGGCCAGGGTCTCGGCATGATCCAAAAGCCGCGCCGCCTGCTGCGCCGTCCTCTCGCGGCCAAATTTGACGATCATCTCCGAAAGCCGCTTCGCGCCGGTCAGGTTGGCCATGATCTGGGCCGCGAAATCGCCCTCGCGCTCAACCGGCGTGCGCACGTTGGCCAGAAAAAAATCCATGAGCTGCCGGTCAAGCTCGCCGCCCCGGACCACGGTCAGGGGCGGGATGACCATGCCCTCCTGGAAAAGCGAGGTGGAAAGCGGCATGGACCCGGCGGCCATGCCGCCCACGTCGCTGTGGTGGGCCCGGTTGGCGACGTAGAAGACCGGCCTGCCGCCGTCCGCGAAGACCGGAGCCACAAGGGTTATGTCCGGCAGGTGCGTGCCGCCCCGGAAGGGGTCGTTGACCATGACCATGTCGCCCGGGGCGAAGGTCTTTTCGGCCAAAACGGCCGCAACCGACAGCGGCATGGCCCCCAGATGCACGGGGATGTGCGCGGCCTGGGCCACCATGTCCCCGGCGGCGTCGAACACGGCGCAGGAATAGTCCCGACGCTCCTTGATGTTGGGGGAATAGGCCGTGCGCATGAGCGTGACGCCCATCTCCTCGGCCACGGCGGCGAAGCGGTTGCGGAACACGTCGAGCACAAGCAGGTCGCGGGCATCGGTCATGGTCAGGCCCCCGTGTCGATGACGAGACTTCCCAGGGCGTCCACCCGCAGGGCGGCCCCGGGAGGCACATAGGTGGTGGCGGAATCCTCGGCCACCACCGCCGGTCCCGCGCAGGCATGGCCGGGCAGAAGCCGCTCCCGGACGTAGAACCCGGCCGAAACAGGCCGCCCCTGGTGGATAAGGCGGCGGCTTCCGTCGCACGGCGCTTCCTGCCCCAGCCCGGGCAGCGCGTCGTCCCGGGGAAGCCCGGGCTTGGCCGTGCGCCCCGTGGCCCGCAGCCGCAGGGTGACCAGTTGCACGGGCCTGCCCGGGGTCTTGTAGCCGTAGGTCTTCTCGTGCAGGGAGTGGAAGGCGGCGATCAGGTCCGGGCCATAGGGCACGGTCAGTTCAAAGGACTGCCCCCGGTAGCGCATGTCCACGGCGCGAAAAAGCGCCACATCCCCGGGCGCGACGCCTTCCATTTCCAGTTCACGCATCCCGCAGGCCGAAAGTTCCACAAACCGGGCCTCCAGGAGGTCGGCTGCGGCCTGGTCCTGGTCCAGCATGACCGTGGCCGAGAAATCCCGGGCGATGTCCGCAAAAAGCATCCCCAGGGCCGAAAAAAGCCCGGGCTGCGGCGGCACGATCACACGACTTATGCCCAGGGACCGGGCCAGGGACACGGCATGCAGCCCCCCTGCCCCGCCGAAGCACAAAAGCGTGAACTCCGCCGGATCATGCCCGCGCTCCACCGAGATGACCCGGATGGCCCGCTCCATGGCCGCCTCGGCCACGGCCACGATGCCCTCGGCCAGCTCCTCCCCGGTCATGCCCCGGGCGGCGGCCATGGCGGCCAGACGCTTTTCGGCCCGCTGCGGGAAAAGGGACATGCGGCCGCCAAGGAAACACTCGGGCACGATGCGGCCCAGGAACAGGTTGGCGTCGGTGACGGTGAGGCCCTCGCCCCGGCCGTAGCAGGCCGGGCCAGGGTCGGCCCCGGCGCTGTGCGGGCCCACGGTCAGCGCCCCGGCCGCGTCGAAGGCGGCCAGGGAGCCGCCGCCCGCGCCCACGGTATGCATGTCGATCATGGGGATGGTCACCGGGTAGCCTGCGACCACGGTTTCGGTGGTCATGCCCAGCGCGCCGTCCAGAAGGGCCACGTCGGTGGAGGTGCCGCCCATGTCGAAGGTGATGAGTCGGCTGAGGCCCGTTTCCCGGGCCAGGGCCATGGCGGCGGTGACGCCCCCGGCCGGGCCGGACAGGATGGTGCGCACGGACTGTCGCCCGGCGGTTTTGGCGGTGAGGATGCCGCCGCTGGACTGCATGACGCACAGCCCGGTTCCCGCGCCCAGGCCCTTTTCCAGGCGTGACAGGTAGCTTGCCATCAGCGGCGAGACGGTGGCGTTGACGGCGGTGGTGGAGGTGCGCTCGAACTCCCGGAATTCGCGCATGATCTCGTGCGACAGGGACACATGAAGCCCGCGCGCGGACAATTCGCGGCCAAAGAGCAGCTCGTCTGCGGGATCGAGGAAGGAAAAAAGCAGGCTCACGGCCACGGACTCGGCCCCGGTGGCGGCCACCCGGTCGGCGATGTCCCGGGCCGCTTCAGGGCTTACGGCCTCGCGGCGCGACCCGTCGGCCAGGATCCGCCCGGGGGCCTCGAAACGCAGGGCCTCGGGAACCAGGCAGGGAGGACGCCGGTAGGCGGGATCGTACAGATCGGCCCGGTTCTGGCGGCCGATGGCCAGCACGTCGCGGAACCCGGCGGTGGTCACCAGGGCCGTTTTGACGCCTTTCCCCTCAAGGATGGCGTTGGTGGCCACGGTGGAGCCGTGGACGACCCGGTCCGGGACCGGCAGCCCCATGATCTTCAGCCGTTCCAGCCCCGCAAAAATCGCCTGGGCCGGATCGTCCGGGGTGGACGGAACCTTCGCCGTGACGAACCGGGTCCCCTCCCCGCCGTACCAGATCACATCCGTGAAGGTGCCCCCGGTATCCACGCCGACAACGGGCATCCCCATCCCTCCCCGCGAAGCGCGCCAAAGTTTTTTGGAAGGGGTCCAGGGGGAACCTTTTTTTCAAAAAAGGTTCCCCCTGGCCGCTGAAGGCGTTCGCCCCTTACATACTTTCTCCTAAGAGCTCCCCGAACCGGACGCAACCCACGGTGGTCGCGCCGGTCATCTGTCCGGCCAGATCGACGGTGACCTGCCTGGAGGCCAAGACCTTGTTCACCGCCTGATAGATCTTATCGGCGGCCTCGTTCCAGCCGAGGTGCTCAAAGAGCATGGCCCCGCACAGGATGAGGCTTCCGGGGTTGGCCATATCCTTTCCGGCGATGCGCGGCGCGGTACCGTGGGTGGCCTCGAAAAAGGCCAGGGAGTCGCTCATATTCACGCCCGGGGCCAGCCCCAGCCCGCCGACCTGGGCGGCCAGGGCGTCGGAGATGTAGTCGCCGTTTAAGTTCGTGGTGGCGATGACGCTGTATTTCTCGGGCTCCATGAGCGCCACCTGGAACATGTTGTCGGCGATGCGGTCTTTGATCACGATGGGCTTGCCGCCGCCTGCGGCGGCCTCGTCCTCGGTCATGGTCACGTCGCCGAACTCGGTCTTGGCCACCTCATAGCCCCAGGCCCGGAAGGCCCCTTCGGTGAACTTCATGATGTTGCCCTTGTGCACCAGGGTGACGCTGTCGCGGCCGTGGTCCACGGCGTGGCGGATGGCCTTGCGCACCAGGCGCTTGCAGCCGCCCTCGGTCATGGGCTTGATGCCGACGCCAGCAGCCGTGTCCACCTTGGCCCCCAGTTCGTCGCGCAGAAACTCCAGGAGCTTTTTGGCCTGCGGGGTTCCGGCGGCGTATTCAATCCCGGCGTAGACGTCCTCGGTGTTCTCCCGAAAGATGATCATGTCCACCTTCTCGGGGTGTTTGACCGGCGACTCGATGCCCCCGAAGTGGCGGATGGGCCGGATGCAGGCGTAGAGGTCGAGCACCTGGCGCAGGGTGACGTTGAGGCTGCGGATGCCGCCGCCTACCGGGGTGCCCAGGGGGCCCTTCATGGCCAGTTCGGCCTTGGACAAGGTGTCCAGGGTGGCCTGTGGCATATATTCGCCGGTTTCCTTGAAGGCCTTTTCACCGGCCAAAAGCTCGGTCCAGACAAGGGTGCGGTCGCCGCCGTAGGCGGCCTTGGCGGCGGCGTCAATAACCGGCCGGGCGGCCTTCCAGACCTCGGGGCCGATGCCGTCGCCCTCGATGTAATACACGGTCTTCTGCATGGGGGGATCTCCAGGGGATGTTGCGGTGGAAGGTGGAGGGGAAAGGTCGGCCCATAAAAAAAGATGCCAACCCTTGTCAATCACGCGGATTTTTCCGGCCTCCAGACCCACGGCGGCCATACGTCGAAAATAGAATGCGCCAGGGGCCGGTCATGGAACCAGATAACGCTGCATGAACAGGTCGAGAACCTTCTTTTTATCGGCGTCGGAGAGCAGCATGAAATCCCGATCCGCCACCTTGAGGGTAAAAAACTCCAGAAGCTTCATGCGGCGGATATCCAGGGGGGCCTTGCGAAATTCCGGCGTGCTCACGAAAATTGCCACATCAGGGGCCGCCTTGTCCACATATCTGGCGGAAAGGGGTATGGTTTGGGGGGGGCGACGGTCGCCGACATCGCGGCCACCGCTTCTGGACTCGTGCTTCCAGGCCAGAAAATTGCTCATGAAGGTGTCATGGCGGCCGTAGCGCAAATGATAGAATATCCCCGAAACAAACAGAAGGAGCACCACGACGGCCAGAGCAATGCTGTTGCGGATGCGCATGACGCCTTCGCCTTTTCCGACGGAGTTCTTCCGGCTGTGACCGCAAGCGCGGCCCACACGGCAATCCGGGACTATTGGGGGATCTCGCCGCCGAAGCGACGTATCTTCTGGGTCACGTTGTCCTCAAGCCACTTGGCGTCCCACCATTCGATGGGAATGACCTCCAGTCCGGAAAGAACCACCCCAAAGTGCAAATGGTCGCCAAAGGCCAGGCCCGTGGTCCCGGTGCGGCCGATGATCCGGCCCTTGGCCACGGCGTCGCCCGCCTTGACGTCGATCTGGCTCAGGTGCCCGTACAGGGTTTGCAGGCCCAGGCCGTGGTCGATGACCACGGTTTTGCCGTAAAGGCCCATATCTCCGGCGAAGACCACCACGCCGTCGTTGGCCGCGGGCACGGCGGCCTTGGGGGTCGAGGCCAGGTCGATGCCCATGTGGTACTGCCGGTCGATCTGCTCGCCCTTGTAAACATAGGCGCGCTCGGCCCCAAAGGAGCCCAGGACCGACGACCCGGGCAGGTAGATGAAAGGGCCGTTCCACAGGGGTTTGGGCGAGGTCTTGCGGCCCAGGTCGCGCAGGACGGCCTCGTCCTTGCGACGCTGGTCGCCGTTGACCTTGAGGAAAAGGGCCACGGGGTCGCGCGCTTCGGGATACTGGGCGGCGAAGGCGGGCATCTTGGCCGCCAAAAATTCGTCGCTGATCTCCACCCGCTCTTCCTTGAAACGGCGCTTGATGGCCATGTTCACAAAAAACCCGGTGCGCTCGTTTCCGGCCCGGTCCTCGGCATAGAGACGGGGCTTGTAGTCCTCGGCCTCCATGTCCCGGGGATAGGCGAACAGGCACAGGTAGGAGCCGGAATCCTGCTTGAAGCCGGGGAAAAAGCGGTCGCCGACCATGACCCCGCTGCGTTCGGGCTCCTTGGAGACGGTGTAGACGACGAGCCCCACCCCGCCCTGGCGCATGTAATGGGTGGGCGTCAAAGGCCGCACGTTGGGCGGGGCCATGTCCAGGGTCATGCGACGGTCGATGCGGGCGGAGTTTCCGGCCCCGAAATTGAAAAAAGAGCCGTCCGTCACCACCACCTGCAAGTCGAATTCGCCGCCGCGCAGTTCGGCCTTTTCCAGGCTAAAGGTTTCCAGCACGGCTTTTTGCAAGGCATCGTAGGACTTACGCAACACGGTATATTTTTTAAGCCCCTGGCCGGCCGTAACCACGATGGACTTGATGCCGGAACCCGGGTCTTCGGCCTTGACGGTGAACTCCTTTTTGAGTGAAACTGCGTCAATGAGGGGATAGAGCGCCACCGTCGGCTTCTCCATATCCTCCATCAGAAAAAGTGCGCCCACTCCCGCTGCGGCAAGCGGCCCCAAAATGACCACGGCCAGAATCACCACGCCGACCGGGCCGATTTTCTTTTTTTTCTTGGTGGGCTTCGTAATGCGCATGACGATCCTTCAACACGTACGCCGCGCGGCATGCGAGGCGTGTGGTGTCATAAACGTTCGCAGGGAGCAAGACAAGGTGCAGCCGATGATTTCCCCTCCCCACGACTCTCCCCCGACGCAGGAACGGACGGTTTCAGCCTCCCGGAACGCCTTGCCTGGATTGGGGAAACTCCATGCGCTCCCTGCGGCGGCCCTTGCCGCAATGCTGCTTTTTTCGGCGATGGCCTTTCTCCAGTCGCGCACTGCGGCCCTGGCCAACAAGACGGCACAGGCAGCCGTGGAACTGTCCATGCGCCTCGCAGACGCCCGGTCGGCCGGGGATCTCTTCGCCCCCTCTCCCGAACCGCGCCTGTTTGCGGTCACGGTCACGGCCTACAGTCCGACCCCGGACCAGACCTGGGGCGACCCCTGGACCGGGGCCATGGGCCGCCGGGTGCGTCCCGGAAAGACCCTGGCCGTCTCCCACGACCTCAAGCACCTTTTGGGCAGCCGGGTCTACGTCCAGGGCGTGGGCTACCTGGTGGCCGAGGATCTCATGCATCCCCGCTGGGAAAACCGGGTGGATCTGTGCCTGCGGACCCGTGACCGGGCCGAGGCCTTCGGCATCCGACAATTGAACATGGTCGTGCTGGACTGATCCGCGACCGCCCCCCTGCCTCCCCAACGCCCGAAACCGCATACGCCCCGGGCGCAACGCATCCGCCTATTCCAAGCGCGTAAAGGCCACGGCGTCCACATCGCCCACGGCCATGGACGCCCCCACCTCCACCGATCCGTCGGCCAGATAGGCCGGGGAGGAGTAGGTGACCAGGGTCTCCGGCAGATAGCCTTCCATCTTGATGGAAGCCGGAATCTTTTCGGCCTTGCGCTTGTAGGCGTCGACGCACAGCAGCAGATTGCGCTTGGCGTTTTGCGCGGCGGCCTTCTGGGCCATGAGCGGCTCGCCCGCATCGGCCCGGCTGGTCCCGGTAGTGGAGATGCGCTCGGCGTCCACCCGGCATTGTCCCGTCGGGCCGGAAATGACCGTCGGCGTAGCGGCCGACGCCGCGGACGCCTGCACCGACGACGGGGCAACCGGAGCCTTGGCGGCCCCAGGGGCAGCCGCCGCAGGAGAGGACGCGGCCGGGGCCTTGGGCGGCGCGGCGCGCCTGGGATCGCCGGAAACCAGGGTCGGATCGGACACGCCCAGGGCGGCCAGGGCGGCCTTGGCCTCGGATTCGGTCCCTGCCATCTTGGCGTAGACCCGATAGTAGGCCTTGCCTTGCGGCGTCTGCCCCTGCTCGATGGAGCCCTGGTGGCCCCGGGCCGCCAGCATGTCGCGCAGGCTCACGGCATTGGCCTCGTGTGCGAACGATCCCACCTGAAACGTCATAAGCCCCCCGGCCGGGGCCGCCGCCTGGGCGCCCTGGGCATAGGGGGAATGGGTCTGGCCCGCAGGCTGGCCCGGGGCGGCCTGGACCGGCTGGGCCACAGGCGCAGGCTGGACCGGAGCCGGGCCTGGCGCATAGGGCGGCAGGGGCTCCCCGCTGGTGGTGGACACGCTCGGCTGGGGCGACGGGGCATACGCCGCAGGCGCGGAATCCACGGGAGGCGGCGTCGCGCCAAGATCACGTTCCGCAGGCGTCGGCCGACCGACATTGCTCCCGGCGGCAGTGGCGGCCGGCGGCGATTCGGGCGGCGCCCCCAGGATCTCCTTTTCGAAAGCGGCCCGACCGGAACATCCGGCCAAAAGGACCGCCAAAACCACAAGCAGCATGATCGTTTTCATGGTCTCCTCCATACCGGTTCGACGCCGTCTACGGGGTGACCGGCGACAGGACGCGGGGCTGCGCCGACGCGTCGCCAAGGCCCGCTCACGGCCCCGGCGCAATCGCCTCGACGCCCTGGCCGACCGTCGGCGAGGCATGCGCGGAAATGACGACCTCCGTGCCCACATCCAGAATTTTGGCCAGTTCCAAGCCTTCGTCGTTGCGCATGCGGATGCACCCGTTGGTTACCCGCTTGCCGATGGACTTGGGATCGTTGTTGCCATGGATGCGATAGGCGAATCCATGGGAAAGATGCATCTTGAAAGGCCCCATGGGATTTTTGACGCCAGGGGGCATGACGTCGGGCAGGCTGCGGCCCTTTTGTTTGGCCCGACGTTTCATGTTCTCCGTGGGCCGCCACCAGGGTTCGAATTCAATCTGGGTGATGACGCCCCAGCCCGCCGGGGCCTCGACATCCCCCGCCGGGGTGGCCACACGGTAGGTCTTGGCCGGACGCCTGACGCCGTCAGGCTGTTTCTCATACAAAACAAGGATGTTGTCGGCCAGAAACACCTCAATCATGTATCGGTTTTTCCGTTCATAATAGTCCCGCCCGGCCGCGTCCAGCCGGTCTGTGGACTTTGCTTCGGCGGGCCGCCGCAACTGGTTCAGGACATAGGCCACAAGGCGGTCGCCGCCCTGGGGATCGGGAGCGGGAGCACTGGCCGAAACACCTTTCCCGGCCGCCGCGTCCGGGGCCATGGCCCCGCAGCCGAGAGGCTCTCCAGGCAGGGACGCGGACGGCGCGGAAGAACCTGGAGTGGCCGGATCAGAACGGACGCCCGCCGCCGGAACCGGAACGCCCGTTGCGGCATGGGCCGGTACGGACGGCGCGGCCGGTTGGGCCATCGCGGCGTCCCCCTGCCCATCGCGACTTGAGTCGCCCTGCGGGGTCGGGCCAGCCTGCCCGAGGGCTTGGGGCTCCGCCCGGGCGTCCATAAGCGACCCCACGGCGTCGCCGCTTCCCGGACGCCGCGCCACCTGAATCAGGCGATCCCGGTAAGGGGCCGGAACCTCCTGGGAAAATCCCGTGAGATAGCCGCCTAAAACAAAACCGCGCACGCCGCCCCGGGCCTCGATCTCCGCCCAGGCCCCGTCCGTGGCCACCACCCGGACCACCTCGCCGGCCCGCAGCACCTTTTTCGTGGCGGCCCCGGCATCAGGTCCGGCCAGCAGGCACAGACCCTGGAGCCGCACCGCCTCGTGGCGCACGGACGACGCCGACAGGGAATCCCCGTCCGGCGCGGACGCCGCAGGGCCGGTCAGTCCGGTCGGCGCATCCTCGGCGTTGGCACGTCCGCCCACCAGGGCAACCATCGCACCCAGCAAAATGACCGCAACCCACAGCCGCACCACCCGTTTCATGGTTCCCTCGTCTCCTCGTTTTCGAGGTCATGTCCCGCCGCGCCCGGTCCCTTCCATCCCTGCGGGGCATGGAAAAGCCGCACCGGGGGACGAAGCCTGCCAGCGACCCTCTGGTATCGCTCGGTGGAATAGCCCAGGGCGACGACCGCGTAAACCGTCTCCCCCCGGTCAATGCCCAGGCTTTCCTGAATCTTTTTGTCGTGCTGCATGGCCGCCACGGCATAGCCGATCAGGCAGGTTCCAAGCCCCATGGCATGGGCCGCAAGCAGCATGTTCTGGCTGGCCAGCAGGGCGTCTTCGGCCGGACAACTGGCCCCGGGCCGGGAGGTGACCACAATGGCCGCCGGTGCGCCATGGAAAAGCCTGTCCGTGCCGTCGCTGTCCCACAGGGCCAGGGCGGTTTGCACCGACGCGTAGTGCTCACGGTGATACTCCCCGAGTTCGGGGCGGCCGACAAGACGCATGGCCGCACGGATCAGGGGATTGGCCGCCATCTTGTTCAATTTTCTGAAAAACCGGGCCAGGGCCGCGCCCAGAAAGGTCACGGCCGGGCGGTCGGGCAAAAGGGTGAAGGCCCATTTCTGGCTGTTGTGCCCGGAGGGCGCGCTGATCCCGGCCCGCACCAGATCCAGGAGCGCCTCCTTTGGCACGGGCCGCTGCAGATAGCTGCGCACGGAGCGCCGCGACCGCATCAGCCGGATCAACTGCCCCGGATCGGCCTTCCCGGGGGCGAGCCAGTCCGGCGAGGTTTCGAAAGTGGCGAAGTCGTCGGCAAAGGGGTCCAGTCCGGCCACGACCACCGCGCCCTCGGGACAGACCGCCTGGCAGTGGCCGCAGGTCAGGCAGGCCTGGTCCGTGACCACGGCCTTCCCGCCCTCCAGGGCCAGGGTCTTGGTGGGGCAGGATCGCACGCACAGGCCGCAGCCCACGCACAACGCGGCATCGACCACGACCGGCATGACCGGCGTCGCCAGAGCGGCCCCCGTGCTCACGCGCCCCCCCGGATCCGAGGGGACATGCCGCAGGGCGCAACGCCCCAGGAAAGAAGGCCGGACACCGGGAACACAACGAGGCTGGGATGTTTTTTCATTCTGAAGCGTGGTGTTAGAGGTTGGCTTTCGAGGCGTTTGGTTCTGTGGCCGCGCTGACCCGGCGCTCCCCGCCGGAGGCCGTCGCCGACACGGCCTTGGCTTCAGCCGGAGATGAGGGCGGCGCCGCGGGCGGGGCTGCAATGCGCCGGGCGGTCACATACCACCGCGCATAATCCGGCGCGTCCATGCGTTCCACCCGAACCCCGGCGGATCGGGACGAAGAATGCAGCATGCGCCCGCCGCCGAGAAAGATCCCCACATGGTTGATGCCCGCCGTGCGATCCGTGGAGAAAAAAACCAGATCCCCGGGCAAAAGCATGTCCCGTTCCACGGCCGCCCCCATGGCGGCCTGATGGGCGCTGTGCCGTGGCAGCGTAGCCCCCAATCGCTGATAGACGGCCTTGGTCAGGCCCGAACAGTCCACCCCGGCTGGGGTGTCGCCGCCAAACAGATAGGGCGCGCCAATAAATCCTTCGGCCGCGCGCAGGATGGCTGCGCCGCGCACATCCAGCCCGGCCACGAGGTCGCCCGCACCCGGGGGAATCGTGTCCAAGATGGCGTTTTTCTCGCGCAAGGCCGAGACCAGCACGGCATGGTCCGGCTTTTTCTCGCCGGGACGCAGGGTGCACAGCTCCTGGTACCGGGCATCCACACGCCGGGTGCTGGTGTGCAGCATGCCCAGTCCGTCCTCGAAGCCGTAGATCGTCTGGGCCTGGACGCCAGCAGGGCAAAAGGCGAGGCACACAAGCAGCGCCGCCGCAAAAGCCCCCATCCCCCGCCAGGCGCTCATGGCGCGTCCTGCGCCCGCAGGCAGGAGGCGACGACGCCGCCCGCGTCCAGTCCGGCAAGCTCCGGGTCGCCCGCATAGGTGATGCGGCATGGGGCCTCCACCCGCTTGAGCTTCATGCAGTCAGCCCGGAAAAGGCATCCCTCCTGCCCGCAGATATCGAAACGCCCCCGGCCGAAACAGGGCTCGAAGCCTTCGGCGGCCTGGATCTCGCGCACGGCGTCCACGGCCGACAGGCCCACGATGTTCACTCCGGCCTGCCTGGCCTTGGTGGTCAGCAGGCAGGCGTCCAGGCCGTCGCCCAGCAGATCGCAGGAGACGCCTGGGCTGCCTCCTGCGGCCGCGTCCTGCATGGGCATGGGCAGGCTCAGGCTGACGCTGACGCCGCCCTTGCCTGGGCTGTGCAGCGACAGCTCGCCGCCGTGCTCCATGACGATCTTGCGGGCCATGGTCAGACCGATCCCGGCCCCCCGCGCCTTTGTGGTGAAAAACGGATCGAACACGAAGGGAAGACTGTGATCCGGTATTCCTGGGCCTGCATCGCTGACGGCGATCCGCCAAAAATGGCCTTCCCGAAGGGCCAAAAGACGCACGCGGACCAGGCCCGGGCTGGAAAATTCCACGGCATTGCGCAAAATCTCCATCAGAACCAGATGCACAAGCCCCTGGTCCATGAAGCACTCGCCCGCTTCCACCTGGATATCCCATTCCACCGTGCGCCCGGACTGGGCCGCCACCCGCCCGATAGCGGCCGTCACCCGCTCGACGAGCGGCAGAAGGGGCGAAAACATGGGCTTGGGACGCTGGATGGAGGCCAGCCGGACCACCGTGCCCACGATGCCTTCCAGGCGCAGGGCCTCGGAAAAGATGATGTCGGGATACTCCGTGGGCAGGCCGTGCTCCTGCATGACGGCCCGCATTTTGCGGGAAAACCCGCCGATGGCGGCTGTCGGATTGCGGATCTGATGGGCCACGGACAGGGCCAGGTTGCCCAGGCTCTCGATGATGTCGTGCTGCAGGCGGTTTTTCTCGCGCAGCACGCTGGTCTCGCGTTCCCGGGCCCGGTGCAGTTCGGTGACGTCCTCGAAGATGCACACCACGCCGACCATCCGGCCGCTACGGCGCACGCAGGAGACGTTCACGATCAGGCGCAACGCGCGGCCATCAGGCGTTACGTAGGCAATCTCACGCTGCTTCGCGCTGACGCCTTCATCGGTTCCCTGTCTGACCAGGGCGGCGAACTCCGCACTCCCCGACGCGTCAGGAAAGACATCGCGCCACACGACGCCTTTGAGCTGCTCCCGGGAAATCCCCAGAAGGGCCCCGGCGACAGGACTCGCGGCGGCGATGCGGCCGTCCCGGTCAATGACCAAAAGCCCCACGGGGATGCTTTTCAGGATGTATTCTTCGACCACACGCCTGGGCGTCGGCATGGCATACCTTTCCCCGAACGATTCACATGCCCTGGACAGCCGGGAATTCGTGCACGCCTACTTGATCTCCCGGCAATCCGTGCATTCCTTGTTGTCCTTTCCCGCAGCGCCGTTGGCTGCGACCTTGGCCTCCTTGCCGCCCGGCGCCGCAGCCCCGGATTTGGCGTTTTGCACGGCCTTGTCCACAGCCTCCTCGAAGACAGGCAGCGGGGCCGCGCCGCGGATGGACATGCCGCCGACGACATAGGTGGGAGTGCCCCGGAATTTGAATGCCCTGGCCTCTTCCACATCCTTCTTCAGCCGCTCGTCGAGCTCGGGGCGCTTCATGTCGGCGTCCAGGCGCGCGGCGTCGGCCCCAAGCGACACGGCCAGTTCCCGCAGGGCGGCCTCGCCGCCTTCGGCCAGCTTCTCCTGATTGGCGAACACGGCGTCGTGGAAGGCCCAGGCCAGTTCAGGCTTTTGCAGTCCCAAAGCCTCAAAGATCAGGGCGGCCTGGCGGGAGACCGGGGCTGCGGCGAAATGCTTGAACACGACCTTGACCGCCTCCGGGCGGGTCTTGATCAGTTCCTTCATGATTCCGGCCCCGGCGGCGCAATAGTGGCAGAAAAAATCGGAGTATTCCACGACGACAACCGGCGCGTCGGCTTTGCCCAGGGACAGGCGGCCGGGATCGAGCACAGGCTTGAGGGGGTTTTTCATCTCCTCCTCGATGCGCCTTTTCTCCTCGGCTTGCTGGCGCTCCTGGGCGGCCTCCTCCAGAATGCCGAGCAACTGGGCCTTTTCCTTGCGAAGCGCCTCAAGGAGAATCTCGGGATGTTCCTTGAGCAGGGTCCGCATTTCAGCTTCCACATTCTGGGCGCCCCGGGCCGGAACCACGGAAAACCCAAAGATTACAAGGAGTGCTACGATCACACGTCGTTTTGCCATTGTCTTTTCCTTTTCCGTGCTGATGTGGCGGGTTGCGGCATCCGGCGAGCGCCGTCAGGCTGGGGGCGCGCGGGACGCCCTGGCCGCTTCTCTGCATTTTTTCAGAGAAGATACAGCAGTCCCCCCGTATTGTCATCCGCTTCCTGCCGACGCGCCTCGCCGCGCCCCAGGAGGACGCCTCGATGGCCAGGCGGCCTGATCCGCCGCATTCCTTGAGGATGACGGGGGGCGAGTGATCGAGTAAGGACAACACGACGCAAACAAGGAGATGCGGCATGGCCTATCTGGTGGTCATGGTCGCCGTGCTGGCGGTCATTGTGGTTTTCTGCTTAAGCGGCCCCGTGATCGGTCCCAGGGCCTGAGGCCCCGGGACTGCCTGCCGCCGTGAGCGGCGCCCCAATCCGGAGACAAAAAAAACGGAAGACGGAAAAAAGAAGTGACGTGCCGGCCCCCGCACGGGAAACGGGCCGTCATCAGGCCTTCTTGTTGACGATGGCGGCCTTGAAGGCCATTTCGATGGGCATTTCCCGACTTATCATCATCTCTTCAAACTGCATCTGGGCCTTGACGCGCTGCTCGCTGGAAATCGTCAAATATTCGGCGATGATTTCCATGGCCCGATTATGAGATATCTCCGGCGGCATGCTGAATCCGGACAGCGTCATGATCGCTTTCTCCCTTGGGAAATCCGGCGCGCCTCGTGGAAGGCGCTGATACTGCTTTTCCCAAGATATCCTATCGGATTCGCCCCCTTCATTCTTTAGGACCAAACGACGGCCTCAAAAAAAGTTGCCTGTCGGGGACACCCTGCCCTGCCTTGCCCTGCCCTGGCGGACGTCCCCGGCCAAACTTTTTTCCCGAAAATGCGTTTTTCCGTGGCTCGGGGCATGAGATAACTGCCCGATTTTTTTACGGGCAACGGGCCGCCCCACGGAAAGCCGCACCGGACGCGATTTTCTGATCGTTGACATCCCCCCGGTTTCACTCCATGTTCCCCTCGCCGGTCGGCGGTTCCCCCCTTTTTCCGTCGGTCCCGGCAGCACCAAACCGGAGGATATGACAAGGGGCGATGGAAAACACACTTCCTTGCATCGAACTGGAGCATGTTTCCAAACGTTTCGGGGACCAGCCGGTCCTTGGAGATATCCATCTCACCATCAATCACGGCGAGTTTCTCACCTTTCTTGGCCCCTCGGGTTGCGGGAAGACCACCATCCTGCGGCTTCTGGCCGGTTTCGAACACCCCTCCTCGGGGCGGGTGCGCATCGGCGGCAAGGACGTCACCGATCTGCCCCCCCACAAACGGGCCGTAAACACCGTTTTTCAGAACTATGCGCTTTTTCCGCACATGACCGTCTTCGACAATGTGGCCTTCGGCCTGCGCATGCGCCGGACCCCGGCCAAGGTCATCGAAGAGGACGTGTTTTCGGCCCTGCGCATGGTCAAGATGGAGACGCACCATGCCCGCCGCCCCAGCCAGCTCTCCGGCGGCCAGCAACAGCGGGTGGCCATCGCCCGGGCCGTGGTCAACAAGCCCCTGGTGCTGCTTCTCGACGAACCCCTGTCGGCCCTGGACTACAAGCTGCGCAAGGCCATGCAGATCGAACTCAAGGAGCTTCGCCGCACGCTCGGCATTACCTTCGTCTTCGTCACCCACGACCAGGAAGAGGCCTTCTCCATGTCCGACCGGGTGGCGGTGATGAACGAAGGGGCCATTGAGCAGATCGATTCCCCAAGCGTCATCTACGAAAAGCCGAAAAACCTTTTTGTGGCTAGGTTCGTGGGGGAGATCAACACCTTCGAGGGCCGGGTGCTGTCCCGCAACGGGGTTTCCATGCAGGCCCTGGTGGAGGGCGAGGAGGTCCGGCTGTCGCTTGGCGGCAACGGCAACGGCAACGGCGCCCATTGCGCGTCAGGGGCGCACGGGACGGCCTGCGGCTCTCTGTCCGCCGGGTCGCCGATCAAGGTGCTTTTGCGCCCCGAGGATGTGCGCCTGGAGCGCGCCGCGCCGGGCGACGCCGGAGGACTGACCGGCGCCATCGTGGATACCGTCTACAAGGGCATGACCATCGACCTGATCGTCGAGATGTCGGGCGGCAAAAAGATTCTGGCCACGGAGTTTTTCAACGAGGACGCGCCAGAGGCCCTTTTCTCCGTGGGCGAGCGGGTGCGCGTGGGCTGGGTCGAGGACTGGGAAGTGGTGTTGCCCGATGAAGGATCGCAGTCTCTTTAAGACCATTGCGGTGACCTTGACCGTGGGCTGGCTTGCGGTCTTCGTCATCGTCCCCAACCTGCTGACGCTTATCGCCGGATTCCTCACCCGTGGCGAACCGGAATTCGTCCTCCCGATCTTTACCTTCGACAACTATGCCCGGCTTTTCGACCCGGCCTTTTTCGAAATCTTCCTGGATTCCGTGTGGCTGGCCCTGGGCACCACGGTCCTGTGCCTCCTCGTGGGCTATCCCTTCGCCTACATCCTGGCCCGGATGACCCCGGCCCGCCGCCGCATGGGGCTTGTATTCGTCATCATTCCCTTCTGGACCAACTCGCTGATCCGCACCTACGCGCTCATCGCCATTTTAAACGTCAACGGCCTGTTCAATTCAGCCCTTTTGTGGCTCGGGGTCATCTCCGAACCGGTGGAACTTCTGTACACCAACACGGCGGTTTTCATCGGCTTCACCTACACCCTTTTGCCGTTCATGATCCTGCCGCTGTACGCCTCCATCGAAAAGCTGGACCACCGGCTCATCGAGGCCGCCCGGGATCTGGGGGCCGGTTCCTTCCAGACCTTTTTCCGGGTCAGCCTGCCGCTGACCCTGCCCGGGATCATCGCCGGGAGCATGCTGGTCTTTTTGCCGGCTTTGAGCATGTTCTACGTGCCGGACATCCTCGGCGGGGCCAAAAGCCTGCTGGTGGGCAACTTCATCCGCAACCAGTTCCTGGTGGCCCGGGACTGGCCCTTCGGCGCGGCGGCCAGCGTCCTTTTGACCGTGGTCATGGGCCTTTTGCTCTATGTCTACTGGCTGTGCCAGAAACGCGTGCGCCGGGCGGAACCGGCATGAAACGCATGGTCAAGGCCGCCTATCTGGGGACCGTCTACCTCTTTTTGTATCTGCCCCTGGCCGTGCTTACGGTCTATTCCTTCAACGACGCCAAGCATGTGGTGACCTGGAAGGGATTCACCACCAAGTGGTACGTGAAGCTTGCCGAAAACTCCGTCCTTCTGGACGCCGCCGTCAACTCCCTGCTCCTGGCTGCGGCCTCGGCCACGGCGGCCACCATCATCGGCACCCTGGCGGCCATTGCGCTGAAGCGTTACCGGTTCACGGGCCGCACCATCCTGTCCACCTCCATGTACGTGGTCATGATGTCCCCGGACATCGTCATGGGCATCTCGCTGCTCATGCTCTTCGTCCTTTTGGGCCTGCCCCTGGGGTTCACCACTCTTTTCCTGTCGCATGTGACCTTCTGCCTGCCGTTCGTCACGGTGACCGTGCTGGCCCGCCTGACAGGCCTGGACGGCAATCTGGTGGAGGCGGCCATGGACCTGGGGGCTCGGGAATTCGAGGTGTTTTCCCGGATCATCCTGCCCCTGGCCATGCCCGGCGTTCTGGCCGGATGGCTCTTAAGCTTCACCCTGTCGCTCGACGACGTGATCATCAGTTTTTTCGTCACCGGTCCCACCTTCGAGATCCTGCCGCTCAAGATCTATTCCATGGTCAGGCTGGGGGTGAAACCGGAGGTGAATGCGCTGTGCGCGGTGATGTTCGGCGTCACCCTGGCCGTGGTCTTTCTCACCCAACTCTGCTTCAAGGAGCGAAAATGAAAAAACATCTCCTGGCCCTCGCGGTCCTTCTGGCCGCCCTTGGCATGGTCGTCGCGGCCCATGCTGCGGACAAGACGCTCAACGTCTTCATCTGGTCCGAATACCTGCCCGACGAGGTGGTGGCGGACTTCACCAGGGAGACGGGCATCAAGGTCAAGCTGACCACCTACGAAAGCAACGAAACCATGTACGCCAAGATCAAGATGCTCGGCGGCAAGGGCTACGACATCGTGGTGCCCTCGGCCGAATTCGTCAGCCGCATGGCCGCCGAGGATCTGCTGGCGCCCATCGACAAGGGCAGACTCCCGAACCTGTCCAATCTGGACGACACCTTCCGCAACCTGCCCTATGACCCGGAAAACGGCCACAGCGTGCCCTACATGTGGGGCACCACGGGCATCGCCGTGAATACGGACCTGGTTCCCGAAGGCCAGATCACCGGCTACGCCGACCTGTGGAATCCGGCCCTGGCGGGCAAGCTGCTTTTGCCCGACGACATGCGCACCACGCTCGGCATGGCGCTCAAGGTGCTCGGGTATTCCACCAACGACACGGACCCGGCCCACATCGAGCAGGCCTATCTGCGGGCCAAGTCGCTCTATCCGGCGGTGAAGGTCTTTGATTCCGATTCGCCCAAGCAGGCCCTGCTCAACCGCGAGGTGTCCGTGGCCGTGCTGTGGAACGGCGAGGCCTACGTGGCCAACGGCGAAAACGACAAGATCATCTACGTCTATCCCAAGGAGGGGGCCAACCGCTGGGTGGACAACCTGTGCATCCCCAAAAACGCGGCCAACGTGGACAACGCCCACGCCTTCATCAACTACCTGCTTCGGCCCGAGGTGGCGGCCAAGATCTCCCAGGAGATGGGCTACGCCACGCCCAACAAGGCGGCCATGCCCCTGCTCCCGGCCGAGATTCGCGACAACCCCATCATCTATCCCCCGGCGGACAAGCTCACGGGCAGCGAATTCGAGACCGACCTCGGCCCGGCCCAGCGCCTCTACGAACAGTACTGGAGCAAGCTCAAGACCGGACGCTGAGACACCCGCCGCAACCGGCGTAGACACGAAAACCACTCGCCCGTTGCGGGCGCGACGGCCGCCAGCCCCCTTCCGGCCAGACCGGAACGGGGGCTGCCCTGTGCTGGGGCCTTCGACCGCCTCCCGGGCCGAAGCCGCGCCCGGCCCGGGACGGTCTGCGGTCCTTGGGCTCGTCCATCCTATGGCCATCGACTATCCATGGTCACCCGGATGGGCCACTCATGCCGGTATGCGCGGCCGGGCGCTTCCAGGAACAGCTTGGAGCGACCGGGAACGACCGAAAACGGTACGCAGCCGTGCGCCTTGAATTTTCCGGCGGCTTCGGATAGGTGCCCCCCCATGCAACACCCCACCCTGCGCATCGGCCGCATCGCCTACTTAAACGTCTGGCCCCTTTTCACCCTGCTGGCCCCGGCCATCGACGCCAACCCGCACATGGACTGCGTTTCGGGGCACCCCTCCGAACTCAACGCCGCCCTGGGCCGGGGGGAGATCGACGTGGCCCCGGCCTCGGCCTTCGCCTATCTGGCCAATCCCGAAGGATTTTCCCTCCTGCCGGATTTGAGCATCAGCGCCGCCGTGGCCCCCATCCAAAGCGTGCTCCTGGTCAGCCCGGTCCCCCTGGACGAGCTTGAGGGATACCTGTGCCGCACCGGGGACACGGTGCTTCTGTCCCAGGCCTCGGCCAGCTCCAACGCCCTGCTCCGGGTGCTCTGGCGGTTCCACTGGAAGCTGCCCGACGCGGCATGGTCCATGACCGCCCCGGGCACGGGCCTCTACACGGATCGGCCCTTTGTGGAGATCGGGGACACGGCCCTGTCGTATTACCTCGACCCGCCCGCAGGCCGGCACATCATCGACCTGGGCGAGGCCTGGCACGCGTTTACCGGGCTGCCCTTCGTGTTCGCGGCCTGGATCGTGCGCGAGGGGCTTGGCGCGGCGCGGCGCGAGACCTTGTCCGGGATGTGGAACAGGCTGATGGAGATCAAGGCCGGTCTGCCGCACCGCCTGGACGAGTTGGTGGAAAGCGGCGGTCGGCCGGACTGGATCGAGGCAAAGGCCCTGGCGAACTACCTGCGCGGGGTCAGCTACGACCTGGGGCCGGACAGACAGGCCTCCCTGCTGCTTTTCGCCCACCACTGCCGGGAGCTCGGCCTTCTCGACGCCGTGCCGGGCCTGCGCTGGCAGATGGTCTGACGGGTAGGACCCGGCTGTCGCCCCCCCTGCCTGGCTTTCACGCATCAGAGAGAAGACGTCCTCCTGCCCTTTTCGAAAAGCTCTCCGCTCCCCCATCCCTGTCTTCTCATGGCCGACACGAAAAGCCCGGATCCCTGACCATAGGGTCAGGTAATTCATGGCGCACCGGATGCCTTGCGCATACCGCATTATATTTCATGTACATACCAAGAACAGACACCCCATACTTTGAGCTTGTGCGAAGCATGAAAAGCATGGTACGATAAAATATAAAAGACTATATTAGTATTTTTATTTCATGTCTGCATGTAAAGCATTGCAGTTAACTATCTACAAAAAAGAGGGATATATGATATTTTATGCTTCGACAAAATTTAGCATATCTCAAATTATTATTCCGATTTTTTCAATAGTAATTGCATGCAATATTATGTTGATGATGCAATATGCCCATGCATATACTCTTCCGGATACCGGCCAAATCACTTGCTACAACAATTCAGGAATCATCACCTGCCCGCAACAAGGAGAGGCATTTTACGGCCAGGACGCAAATTACACACATTCGCCGCTCTCCTATACGAATAATGGCGACGGCACCGTCACGGACCGCGTCACCGGCCTGATCTGGCAGCAGGTTGACGACGGCACGCAGCGCACCTGGGGACAGTCTGTGACCTATTGCCAGGATCTGGAACTGGGCGGGCAGACGGATTGGCGGCTGCCGTCACGCTGGGAACTCCTGAGCATCGTGGACGCCGGCCGCTTCAACCCGGCCCTCAATCCCGCCTTTTCCTGCACGGACAACACCAATTCGTATTGGGCCAATACCGACTATCTCGGCTACCTGTTTTACGGGTGGTATGTCTTCGCATACTATGGCGACTCGGGCGGCGCCTCCAAGGGCGGAGAACAAAATGTCCGATGCGTTCGCGGCGCTGAGCTGTTGAAACCGACCTACTCCGATAACGGGGACGGCACCGTGACGGATCTGACCACGGGCCGGGTCTGGGAGAAGGCCGGGAGCCAAACGGCCATGAACTGGCAGGCGGCCCTGGCCTGGTGCCAGGACCAGACCACCGGGGGGGAGACGGACTGGCGTCTGCCCAACAAGCGCGAACTAGAAAGCCTTGTGGACGATGAGCTCCAAAGTCCTTCAATTAATCCGGCATTTACGGTAACGGGGTCAACGGGATGGTTCTACTGGACCAGTACCAGCAACTCCGGGGCGCCAACCGATGCGTGGCGCATGGATTTCGTTTACGGCTACTCAGGCCGCCCCGCCAAGTCATCAGCCGAAGAACACGTCCGATGCATCCGAGGCGGGCTGGCCGCAACCGGCATGCCCCCCGGGGTATCCTTGATGCTCCTTAACAATTGACGCTATAATTGTGGAGAAGACTGGATTTGCCCCCGTGAAACCGGACACCAGCTTAAGAATGTTGACCACGCTCCGCCGCCGTCTGGTTTTGGAGGTGTTCCATTTTCCGGTGCGAAAGCGGCGTGTTGTGCATGGCGCCTGTGACCGTACGCCACGCAACGCCGCCGGTCTGCAACGTCCGGCGGCTGCCTGGCGTACGGGGCGGGCTATGTTTCAGTTTTTCCTGCGCTTTTTCACCGATTTCACGAATCGGCCGAAGGCCTTGTCCTTTTGCCGTTTTTCCAGTTGCGACATGCCGTAGAAGGCGGACTCCTTTTTGAGCTTCACAAAGCTCTCAAACCGATCCTTAGGCAATTCGCCCAGTTCAACGGCGGCCCTGACGGCGCAGCCGGGCTCGTGGGCATGGCGGCAGTCCGCATAGCGGCACCGTTCGGCCAGCGCGGCGATGTCCTCAAACCCCATGTCCACCTCCTCGCCGTCGCCGATGAGGCCGAGCTCCCGCATGCCGGGCGTGTCGATCAGCAGCGCGCCGCTTTGAAGGACGACGAGTTGCCGCCGTGTGGTCGTATGGATGCCCTCCCCGGTGCCGCTGACGGCCTGGGTTGCAAAGGCCTCCTGGCCCACGAGACGGTTGACCAGGGTCGTCTTTCCGACACCCGAGGAACCAAGCAGGCAGTACGTCTTTCCCGGAAGAAGCGTCTGTTGCAGCGCAGCAAACCCGGACCCGGTGATCGTGCAAAGCGCCATCACCTGGGCCGTGGTGACCGAACGGACGATGGCAAGCGTCGTCTCCAGGGCCTCCTCGGTGACCAGGTCCGTCTTCGTGAGCAGGACCACCGGTTCAACATTCCCGTCCGTGGCCATGACCACATATCGCTCCAACCGCCTCGGATTGAAGTCGAAATGGCAGGATTGGACAAGAAAGGCGGTATCGACGTTGGCGGCGATCATCTGGTGTTCGATGGCCTCGCCAGGGGTCTTGCGTCGCAAGAACGACTTCCGTGGGAACACCTGATGAATGATCGCCGCCGTATCATTATTATACCATTGCGCCGTCACCCAATCGCCGACACAGGGCAGGTCGGCGGGACGCTCAATCCGGTAGGCGAGCTTCCCTGACAGTTCAGCCGGAACCTCCCTTCTGGCGTCGTGTATGATGTATGAACCCCGGTCAACGGCGGATATGCGGGCAAAGCCGCAGCCATCGCTGCCCAGTTCGGCGGTTTGCGCGGCAAACCAGTGGTCGAATCCGATATCTTGCAAGGTCATGATTGTTCCCCCGTGGGCTCACAACCGGGCGCATGCCTCGGACGCCCCGTGAAGGCGGCGAGGTGGATATGGGAAAGGCCCGAAACGTCGTGGGGATGATCCCTTCGTATCTGCATTGCAGAACTCCTTCTGTGCGGTGAATCGCATGGTCGAACGCGGGGCATGCCGGGCGGCAGGCCCGCCCATGCGACGCCAATGGCCTGTGATGGCCATGACCAAACGCCAAGGAAGGGGGGTGTCGGACAAGAGCACGAAAAGACCGGCCCGGGAGGCCGGGCAGGTTCGCTACAGGCGGAACAGATCGCTCCGTGGCGCAAAACGCCTCCCTTACGGGAGGCCCACGCCGTGGGAGTGTTTACCGGCTGCGGCTCTCGCCGACAACCAGGGCAACAAGATCCCGAGTGGTGGTTCTCAAAAAAACCTCTGCTGGAAAGGTGGATGAATGCGGGGGGTGATACGCAAGGGCCGTCGTGGCGTCAAGACCGCCGAGGGAGACTCGCCGCCCCCCCCCGAAACAAAAAGGGGTTGCAGCGTGTTGTCTGCAACCCCAGGATTGTCGTGGTGAAAGAGGGGACGCACATTGATTACTTAACTGCCACAATACAAAGGAGATAATTTATCTCACATGCCCCTCAATGTGCCCCTATAATTTGTTGATCCCCCCTCCCCGGCCTCGTAGTCTCCCGACACTTTTCCGGAAAAATATGGTCGAAGGTGTACGCGAATGAGCCCGTTCAGTTCCCCGGGAAGTTGGGCTAGGCTTTTACCCCCATGGGCGCAACCATGGGAAGCAGGCCACGGATACCAGAGCCTTGACTTCCAACCAGGCATGAGCAAGGTAGGGGCATGAGGAAACGGATTGCGGATGCCCGCGAAAAGATGGCCGTGGGTTGCCTCGTGGGTGCGCTCTTCCAGACCAATCTGTACGCCTTCTTCATCGGCGCGGTTCTTATGGGCCTGTGCCTGTTCTTGACCGGGAGGATTGAACGATGACCGCCAACACGATTTATACCCTCATCGGCCTTATGGGCATCGCCATGGCAATCCTGTTCTTCTTCCTCCCTCCCGACAAGCCCCGCCGTCCTGGTAGCCGCAAGTAGGCCCTCGCCCAAAGACCGGTCTCATATCCGCCCGCCTGAGGCCCGCAAGCCAACCTGCCCATAGTCCATTGATCAATTTTCCGCCTTTCGTCGTCCCCGGGGCGTCCAGGACGACCATCGGGGGCCTCTCTGGGCAAACATCTTCAGGGGTCACGATAGTCCTGATGTCTCGCGTCTTATGCTGAAAAAAATATACTCTCCGTTGAGCCGCGTTTTTTGGGTTGCACCCTGTAACTCTCGCGCTCTTTTCAGGCGCCAGCCTTTTGTCCACCGCCCGCGCCATGCCAAGATGGCAGGGAATAGTCTTTCGGGTTTCTTCAGCATCCGGGCGGGACTCGGGCCAACCTTCACGCCGGGGGCGTTGCGTCGATCCTGGGGGCACAAAGGGCCTGTGAGCCAAGCAGATTGAGCTGGCCCAAGGCATACTGTCGCCGATTCTCCCGCACCTCAGGTCCGATGTACGGATTGCGCCCCATGCGGAACGGCCAGCACGGGCACGGGGCCAACCCTCGATACTCGCCACCTGCCGAACAGCCCACCGGGTTCTCCTCGGGCAGGCATCCGGCGCAATACTCCTTGATGACCTTCACCAGTTCCCGAGACGAACCATCAGGGATGGTCCCTCGGCGGTAAGGCCAGAAAACGCATGACTTGACTGTGCACGCGCCTGCCGGGCCTACGAAACACTCGCGGCAAAATGTTGCGATCACCCGTAGCGGCGACAGATGCAGGCATGGGATGCGCTCCATCACGGCGTCAATCTGGCTTTCCGGCCACGCCACGGCACGCGGGCCAAGTTTCACCGGGCGCGGGAAAACGCCCTCGCGGACCAGGGCCAGGAAGCGGGATCGCTTATACGGGATGCGGGCGAGGACGGCGGGGAGGCGTAAGAGACGTTCGGGCTTGTGATGGTCGGGTTGCATGGACAGTCTCCGCTAGGAGGGCCACCTTTCCCGGTTCGGGCGGTGGAATAGTCCAGTACAAACCAAAAAAGGGCCGTGGAGAAAAGGCTATTTAGTCGGCAACTAAAATTTCCCTGTTTTTTTATAAGCGCGCCACCACGCCCGCGCAGTCTCAAAGGAAATCTCTCTCTTGCTAAAAAAATACCTTTCTTTCATCTGCGATATCACTTCTTCAATCGCAGCGTCTTCTTTTGACACTCCTTTAAGTTTCGCGTTAGTCTTTACCTCCCATGCAAGCACGGTGAGCATGGTGTCAATAAATATCCTTTTCACCCTACTTTTAGCCCACCGCGAAATGTGGCTACCTTGTCCTTTTGAATTGAAGCAAAAAATATCCCTTACTGCGTCTCTATCAACAACCTTACCATTAGCATGCAAAGACGACACTAACAAATTGTGCATGTTTTTATAACAAATATCAAAGTATTATAACACCCAACCAGGGATAGAAAAATCATGTTCTCTACAAAGACTATATGCTTCAAATACGAAACATGGATTTTTATCATCTTCCCATAGCCTTTTAAACCTCTCCATGTCACGTTCAATTTGACATAAAATATAATTAGTGCATACTTGCAATGTTGCTGGAATTATTTTCTTTTGGCTTATAATGCCACAGTCTTCATCGAAGAATAAAAAACAACCATTAAAAGAACCATCATCCCCTTTGCAACATTCTAATAGTTGCGTCATTAAATTTTTTGCACGTTCACTAACTCTATCTGTTACTGGCAGCATCCCCATGCCCCCTCAGCGTCCCTGTAGTATCCCCGGCCAGCCCGTCTGGGACGCGGTTTTTCGGGGCGGCTAGCAAATCCGCCCCTAGGTCGGGGAAGGTTGTCCAAGGATAACCGATAACGGATTTTCCGTCATCGGCATTTCTGACGGGCAGGCAGCAAGGTCCGCGCCGCAGCAGGCGTCTTGCCGTCTCGTGGTTGCCCCCCGTATCCCCTAGCGGAAGCGAGAGGAAACCCAAGCCGTTCGATCCTTCAGTGCCGTCGCGTGAACAAAAAAAACAGGCCGCAACCTTTTGGCTGCGGCCCGTTTGATGTCGTGGTGCCGAAGGGGGGACTCGAACCCCCACGAGCATGGCTCACCACCCCCTCAAGATGGCGTGTCTACCAGTTCCACCACTTCGGCATGATACGCGGGCTTACTGCCCGGCTGGCTTCTCCGTGCCCGGCTGGGCGGCCGGAGCGGCGGCAGGCGCATTCCCGTCCGTCTTCTCTGTCCCGGCCGAGGGGGCCGGTGCGGCGGGAGGCGCCGTTTCTTCAAATTTCACAGGGCCTGCGCCCTCTTCCTTGGCTGTGGCGGGCTTGGCCGCATCCCCGCCAGGGGCCGTCTGGGGAACCGCCGGTTCCTCAATCTGGACCCCGGTCATGATCGAGGTGGCCGATCCGTGCCGTTCCGCGCCGGTCATGGCGTTGTAGGCCAGGGAGGTGACGAAGAAAACCGCTCCGAAAACGGCCGTCAACTTCACCAGAAGGCCCCCGGCGCCGGAGCTGCCGAACACCGACTGGCTGCCGCCGCCGAAAATCACGCCCATGCCCTCCTTGCCGGATTGCAGGAGCACCAGGATGATCAGCCCGAGGCAGATGAGAATATGAATGGTGACGATAAGCGTTGTCAAACTAATTTTTCCCGTTTTTTCGCCGGGTTGTTTTCCCGGGGTTAGGCCAGGGCAATGGCCGCGAAACTCTCAGCCCGAAGGCTTGCGCCACCTACCAGCACTCCGTCCACGTTGTCAATGCCGATTATTTCCCCGCAGTTGTCCGGTTTGACGCTTCCACCGTACAAGATACGGATTTCATTGGCTTTTTCACCGTAACGCAATCGCAGCAATTCCCGCACGATGCCATGCGCCTCGGCGATGTCCAAGGGTCCGGCGGTCAGCCCCGTGCCGATGGCCCACACCGGCTCATAGGCCACCACCAGGGTGGAGATGTCCGCGTCCGGGGCGATTTCCGAGAGCCCCGCCTCCATCTGGCGGGTCAAAACCTGGCGCAGTTCCCCGGCCTTGCGCTGTTCGATCTTCTCGCCCACGCACAAGACCATGGACAGGCCCGCCGCCAAGCCGAAGGCCACCTTTTTGCCCACAAACTCGTCGGACTCGCCCAGGATGTGGCGACGTTCGGAATGCCCGGCCAGGGCATAGGCGCAGCCCGCGTCGAGGAGCATGTCCGGGGCGATCTCCCCGGTGAAGGCCCCCTGGGCCGCAGGATAGAAGTTCTGCGCGCCGAGAAAAACCCCCGGGGCGGAGACGATCTCGTCGGCTACGGCGAAAAGCGAGGTAAATGGCGCAATAAGAAGCACCTCGCGGTCGGCCGGAAGCCGCCCGGCGATCAGTTCCGCAAAAAGGCGCGCCGTTTCCACGGCTTCCGCCCGGGTCTTGTACATCTTCCAGTTGGCGGCCATAAGTTTCATCATGCGGCTAGCACTCCTTGAGGGCTTTGAAGGCGGGCAGTTCCTTGCCCTCCAGAAATTCCATGGAGGCCCCGCCGCCGGTGGAAATAAACGTCATCCTGTCCGCCAGCCCGGCCTTGTGCACCACCACGTCCGTGTCCCCGCCGCCCACCACGGTCACCGCGTCGAGGTCGGCCAGAGCCCGGGCGATGGAAAGCGACCCTTCGGCGAAATCCGGATTCTCGAAGGCCCCCATGGGGCCGTTCCAGAGCACGGTCTTGGCCGGGGCCAAAACCTGGGCGAACAGCCGCGCCGTGGTCGGCCCGATGTCCAGGATCATGCCCTCGGCCGGGATGTCCTGATAGGGAAAAACCCCGGCGGGCTTCATCTCGCCCAGAGGCTTGCCGACGTCCATGGAGACGGCGAAGTCCACGGGCAGGTAGACGCTTACCTTGCGATCCCTGGCCAGAGCCAGGATGCTTTTGGCCTCTTCGTACAGGTCCGGCTCGACCAGCGACGCGCCCACCTGAAAGCCCTGGGCGGCCACGAAGGTGTTGGCCATGGCCCCGCCGATGACCATGCGGTCCACCTTGGCCAACAAATTTTTCAGCACCCCGAGCTTGGAGGACACCTTGGCCCCGCCGGACACGGCCACAAAGGGCCGGGCCGGTTTCTCCATGGCTTGCCCGAGGTATTCCCATTCCTTTTTGAGCAAAAAGCCGGCGCAGGCGGCCTTGGCGTATTTCGGGAAGCCCACCATGGAGGCGTGGGGCCTATGCGCCGTGCCGAAGGCGTCATTGACGAACAGGTCGCCGTAGGCCGCCATAGCCTTGGCGAATTCCGGATCGTTTTTCTCCTCGCCGTCGTGGAAGCGCAGGTTCTCAAGCATGAGCACCTCGCCGGGCTTAAGCGCCGCCACCATCTTCTCCACCTCGGGGCCGATGCAGTCCGGGGCCATGGCCACGGGACGCCCGATCAGCTCGGACAGCCGCGCCGCAGCCGGGGCCAGGGAATATTTGGGGTCGGGTTTGCCCTTGGCCTTGCCCAGATGCGAGCACATGACCAGGGAGGCCCCCTTGTCCAGGGCGTAGCGCACCGTGGGCAGGCTGGCCCGGATGCGCAGGTCGTCGGTGATGCGTCCGCCCTCCAGGGGAACATTATAATCCACGCGAAGTAAAATCCGTTTTCCGGAGATGTCCATTTGATCGAGAAACTTCATGCCCATGGTTGCTCCTTGCCGGTTTTTTCGCTCAATGCCGCCCGTGTCGCCGCATGTGCGCCGCAACACCAGGGCGTCTTCCTGGTTGTCCGGATAATAGGCCCGTCGCCGTCCCTGCGGTTTGAATCCGAAGCAGGCGTACAGGGCCAGGGCCGGAACATTGGAGGCGCGAACCTCCAGAAACGCATCAGTCATGCCTGTTTCACGGGCAAGATGCAACACGTCTCCCAAAAGACACCGGGCCAGGCCCTGCCGCCGATATTCAGGCTGCACCGCGATATTGAAAATCTCAAGCTCACCGGCCACCAGGGTGGCCGTCAGGTAGGCGGCAAGCCGACCGTTTCGTTCGATGCCGCAGCACAAAAAATGCCTGCCGCCAAGACTGGTCCGAAACTGATCCTCGGTCCAGGGCTGTGGGAAAAACTGCCGCTCAAAGGCCGCCAGACGCGCCGCATCCCCGGGTTTGAAAAACAGCACCGCGTCCCTTTCGCCCCGGCCACCGTGTACGGACATTCCCATTTCCCCTGAAAAATGTCATGTCGGCGTCGTGACAGCCAACGCCCAAAGGTGTTCATGAAACGACCCGCCCCGAAAGCCCCCCCCGTGGAACTCGTGGAATATGTGGACGGAAACGACCGCCCCCTGGGGGTGATGCCCCTTTCCGCCGTCCATCGCCAGTCCCTGCCCCACCGTTCCGTGCTCGTTTTGCTCTACGACCTGCGCGGCAAGGTCTACCTGCAAAAGCGCGCCGCCACCAAGCAGTTCTATCCCGGCCGCTACGACGTCTCCGCCTCGGGGCATGTCAGGGCTGGGGAATCGCGGTTGGAGGCGGCCCTGCGCGAGCTTGACGAGGAACTGGGCATCACGGCCCGGGAGATGCGGGTGGTGGCCACGGCCACGGCCTCGCCCCTGACCGGGCAGGAGTTCGTGACCCTCTACCACGCCGGGAAAACCGCCGCCGAACCGCTCCCCAATCCCGACGAGGTTTCCGACGGCATGTTCGTGGACCACGCGGAACTGGCCTATATGGTGGAGCGCTTCCGGGAACTGCTCACCCCGGGGCTGGTCCATTTTTTCGAGCAAAACGCCGTGTTCCCGGCGGCCAGATAGCCCTCGCGCGGCGACCGTCCGGCGACCGTCCGGCGGGCCTGCCCTTTCCGCACCGCAGCCCCTTCCCCCCTCGTATGGCGTTCGGGAATTTCCGGCATGCTTTCAAAAGCAGCAACACTTTGAATTTATGATTTTTATTCAAAAAATGTTTTTTATGAACGCCACGCTATCCCTTGATCAAAAACACCCCGGCGGCCAATAGCGCCGCGCCGATGATCCGTTGCAGGTCCAGGGGCCGCACGGGATAGCCGAGGACGCCGAAATGATCCAGGGCCAGGGAGGCCACGATCTGCCCGGCGATGATCACCGAGATCATGACCCCGGCTCCAAGCTTGGGAACCAGGACCACCGAGGCGGCCACAAAAAAGGCCCCGAAGGCCCCGCCGGTCCAGTACCACCAGGGCGAGACGGCAAAGGTCTGGCCAAGGGGCATGGGAATGCGAAACACCAGCAGGTAGGCGGCCAGGACCACCGTCCCCACCGCAAAGGAGATGAATGCGGCGGGCTCGGCCCCGCCCGCAACCCGTCCCAAAAGGGCGTTGATGCCCGCCTGGACCGGGATCAGGATGCCCGCCGTAAGCGCCATGAGGAGAAAAGGCCACTTCATGCGTGAGACGCCTTGTTCAATTGTATGTTTTATCCACCACCGTCTTCCCAATGGGCGCCATGGCCAGCATGGCCAGCTTCAAATGCTGAAATCCGAAGGGAATCCCGATGATCGTCACGAAGTTGAGCGCGGCGGCCAGGACATGCCCGATGGCCAGCCAGATTCCGGCCAGGACGAACCAGATGATGTTGCCCAGAAGGCCAAGCCCGCCCGTTCCCAGATCCTCACGCCCGGTGACCAACTCCCGGTTGACCACTTCCTTGCCGAAAGGCCACAGGGACAGGGTGCCGATGACAAAGCAGGACCGGCCCCAGGGGATGCCGATGATGGTCACGAACATGAGGATGCCCGATAGGTACCACCCCACGGCCATCCAAAAACCGCCGAGCAGAAGCCACAGGATGTTCAACAAAAAATTGACCGGGGCCATGCTTCCTCCAGATTAGGGTTCGTTATTTTGCGACATCCGGTCCAAAAGCGCCGACAGGGCCGCCAGATGTCCCTTTTCTTCGCGGGAAAGGCGCAACAGGGCCTCGCGGCTGTCCTCGGAGAGGGCCGCCCGGGCGCACCGGAGGTACAGATCCTGGGCCTGGGCCTCCACGGCCATGGCCAGCTCCAGGACGTCGCGCAGGTCTTCCGGGGCCCCGCCGCGTCCGGAAAGATAGGCCTCGCCGGAAAATCCCCCTTCCAGGGCCGCACCCGGCGGGTTTTCGGACACGGCGGCATTAAGCGTCGCCGCATCCGGAACCGCCGCCCCGCTTTTGCGCCACAGGGCCAGGACCATGGCCTTATGCTTGTCCTCAAACCCGGCCAGTCGGCGAAGGGTGTCCGCCAGTTCGGGATCGGCGGCCTGTTCGGCCTGGGCGTGGTAGAACGCGCCAAGGCGGACCTCCATGACGTAGGCCGTCTGGAAAATGGCCTCGGGGCTCGCCGTTGGCGGCAAAAACCCGACCCCCTGCTCCGTTGGGCCGACGGCCCCGGCCCCGCGCCAGGCCAGCACCCCACCGGCCATGTTCACCACCGGGGAAAATCCCTGACCGGCCAAAATCGCCGCAGCAGCGGCGCTGCGATGGCCGGAACGGCAATAGGTCACCGTGGTTTTTTCCCGGTCCAGCTCGGGAAGGCGATCCGGCAGTTCCCCCAGGGGCACAAGCCGCGCCCCGGGCAGATGAAATTCCCGGTATTCCCAGTCCTGGCGCACATCCACCAGATTGACCGCATCCGGCGGTTGTCCCGCCAGAAACCGGCGCACCTCGTCGGCGCTCTGGGTGACCACCTGGTCCGTCGCACCCGGCATGTCTTTCGGCATGAAGTATCCTCGCCCTGCGGACTGATTGCAGTTTCCGTCATAGGGTGACATGCGCGCGCCGCGTGTCGATGTCAAGACGACGGCGGCGGCGTGTCGCCGCAGACAAGGCCGATGTCGGCCAGGGCCTCGGCGAAGGTGTCGGGCACAACGAGCAGCAGATCGTCGAAGGCGGGCCGGTCCTCTGCGACGAACCGCTGGTTCACCTCCAGTTCGATGCCCAGGTAGCCCGCCGGGAACAACCTGCGAAGCGCCGTGACATGCCCGTCGGAGACGCCTTTGTAGGGCGCGTTGCGGCGCACCCGGAGCCAGGGCCGCCGGGCCTTGAGGCGGTCTTTCCAGGCCGCGCACAGGGCCCGTTCCCCTTCCCGGGAGGGATCGTACAAAAGCCCGATGTCCATGGTCCGGGACACGCCGTGCAAGACCGGCACGAAACTGTGCGAGGCCAGATGGACCACGGTTCGCCCCCGGGCGATGGCCGATGACACGGCCTCACGCGTCTCCCGGCGCATGGGGTGGTAGTGGGCGTCGAGGAGGGCCTGCCGCTCGGCCTCGGGAAGCCCCTTGGTATACTTGGAAAAGTGTTTGGGATGGCTGAGGGAGCGGTTCTGGTCAACCACCAGACGGGTCACGGTGGTGAAAAAAAGCGGCGCGGCGAATGCGGCGGCAAAGGCCCGGGCCATCTCCAGGGCTCCGGCGTCGTAGCCGCCGTGCCCGGCCAGATGATCGCCCGTGGTGGTGAACAGGCAGGCCACCTCGGGCGGCACCCGGTTGCCGCCGTGCTCGCAGGTGACCACCACGGCCGCCGCATGGCCACGCAACCCGTCGGGCAACCCGCCAGATGGCCCGCCATGGCCCTTGCCGGTCGTCCCGGCGGACTGCCCTGTGTTGGCCCGCGCCGCCTGGGCGTCAGCCATCAAAGACCTCCCCGGCCTCCAGGCAGTCGGCCAGCCGCCGGTAGACGGCCGCCAGATTGGGCCGCGAGACGTCGCCGTGAAGGGCGGCCAGGATGCGCCGGGCCAGACACCCCCGGGTCAGGATGGTCCCAAGGGGCGCGTCCCAGAGCGGATCGCGCTCCATGTCCGGCCGGGCTGCTGCATGAAGGGCCCTCCAAGCGTCGGCGGCCGTGATCCGGCCGACCGGCAGCCCAAGCGCCGCCTGAAAGTCCGGGTCGTCGACGACCGCCGTGTCCGCGTCGCGGATGACCACGCGCAGGATGTCCGCCAGACGCGCCGTATCCATGTCCCGGTATCGCCCGATATCCCCGGCCCGGCCTTCGGCCAGGGAGAGAAGCGCGCCACGGATCAGCCCGGCCACGGCCACGTCGGCGGCCGGGCATTCCTGGGTGTCCAGGACGCGGATCTCGATGGCCCCACGGTCGAAACGGGCGATGGCCCCCCGGGCATTGAGGAATTCGTCGCACAACAGGCCCTCGGGGTCCAGGGGGGCCATGTCCCGATACATGCGCTCGAAAATGTCCCGGCGGTAGGACGCCTCGTCGAAAATCGGCTCGGGAACCACCAGACCGGCCACGGACGGCACCCGGACGGAATTTTTCCCGTAAAAGCCCATGCGGCTGTCGAGCAGGCCGGTGACGCGGCCGTCCAGGACCGGCGTGGAGGCGGTCAGGGCGGGCATCAGCGGCAAAAGCAAACGCACGGCGGCATGCAGGCGGCCGAACTCCTCGTCGCCGCAAAACGGCAGATTGATGTGCATGCTTTGCAGATTGGACCAGCCATGTCCCCGGCACCCGAAAATGCGGTCGAAGGCTCCGTAGACCGGGCCGTATTCATGGGGCCACAGCACCGTTTCCAGGGCCGGGTCCATGAAGGGATGGGCTCCGGTGGGCAGAAGTCTGGCCCCGTGTGGGGCCAGGATGGCGCTTATGCGCCGGACGTGGTCCTGGAAGGCCGCCGCCGCCCCGGCCAGACGCGGGACCGGGCCCGAGGTCTTGAGCTCAATGACGTGGGACACCAGTTCGTTGGACCAGGAGATGTCGTCATGCTCCACGTCCGAGACCGCCGCCCCGGCCGCATCGCGCAGGACGAGATCGGCCCGGGGCAGCACCCCCAGGGTCGCCGCGTCCACGATCATGTATTCGATCTCAAGTCCCGTGACCTGGAAAAGATGGAAGGCGCCCCCGCTCACGGGACCATGCTCCCGGCCTTGCGGGTCTCAATGCGTTTCAAAAAGACCTCCATGATGCGCAGGTACAGCTCGTCCTGGAGCACCTCGTCCTCGTATCCGGCGTCGATGTTGGGATTGTCGTTGACCTCGATGACGTAGACCTTCTTGCCGATCTGCTTGAGGTCCACGCCGTAGAGACCGTCGCCGATGAGGTTGGCGGCCTTTAGGGCCATGCGCACCACGGTTTTCGGGGCCTTGGTTACGGGCAAGGTCTCCACCTTGCCGTAGACCTCCCGGCCGGACCCGTCCTTGCGAAGGATCTGCCAGTGCTTGGCGGCCATGTGGTACTTGCAGGCGAAAAGGGGTCGCCGGTCCAGGATGCCGATGCGCCAGTCAAAGGTGGACGGCACATATTCCTGGGCAATGACCAGTTCGGACTTGGACAAAAGGCGCTTCACCTCTTTGAGGAGCTTGTCCTTGTCCCGGGCCAGGACCACGCCCTGGGAAAAGGCGCTGTCCGGCTGTTTAAGCACGACGGGCAGGGAGAATTCGTCCAGAACCTGATCGATGTTCTTGCTGTGCACGATGAGTGTCTTGGGCACGGGAACCCGGTAGCGGGTCATGAGCTCGGCCAGATAGACCTTGTTGGAGCAGCGCAGGATGGATTCCGGATCGTCGATGACCACCAGCCCTTCGGCCAGGGCCTTGCGGGCGATGCGGTAGGTGTGGTGGTCCACGCTTGTGGTTTCGCGGATGAACAGGGCGTCGAATTCGGAGAGGCGGTTGGAGTCGTCGCGGGTGATCAGTTCCGTGCCAAGGCCCACGGTCTCGGCGGCCTTGACGAACTTTTTCAAGGCCTTCTGGTTCGAGGGAGGGTGTTTCTCGGCCGGGTCGTAGAGAATGGCCAGGTCGTAGCGGTTGACAGGCCGCTTGGGGATGACCAACTTCTTTCCTGCGAAAAACTCCGAGGCCACAGACTGGGCGAATTCCCGATCCGCCGCCGGGATGTCCTTGACGCTTATGGGCGAGATGTTCTGCAAATTCCAGCAGGCCGAGCAGCCGAAATCGGCGCGCAAAAACGGGGCCGGAAAGGACTTGAAAAGCCTTGAGGCCACGGGCTCGAACATCTTGTCCGGGGTCTTGCCGAAGTAGATGTTCACGCTGATCTTGCGCGGCTCCTGGTCCACCAGTTGCCGACCGATGACCTCCTCAAGCTCGCCGGAGACCAGGCGGATGATGCTCTGGGACTTCATGTCCTGAATGGTGACGATGCCCGGCACGGGCTTGTGCCCCCTGGCCTCGGCCAGAAGCGAGACATAGTAGCCGATGCTCTGGTAGCGGTAGGATTTGCACAGGTTGAAGATCTTGACGCCCTTGAGCGCCGGAAAGGAGTCGTCGGCCAGATAGGACCGTGCGGCCACGGGCTCGACTCCCGAAAAGACCAGGGAACATTCCTCGGGATTTTCAATGACCACCAAAACAGACACGTCTTATCTCCTGGATTTGCGTTTTTTGGTTTTCACCCGGCGAGGAAAGACCACCAGCATGTTGGCGTCATAGGTCAAAACGCCCAGCATGACGGCGCAGATAAGCCGATTGAGCGGCACGTCGTAGTATTGGCCGTCGCTCATGGGATTGGGCAAAAGCGGATCGGCGATGCGCGTCAGGCGCGTCTCCTTGTCGTAGCCGCTCATGACCACGAAGTGTCCGGACGGTTCGCCATGCACGTCGTCGTACACGATCTTTCCGGTCTCGTCGTCGCGTTCCCGTGGCGTGCGGTACAGGTAGGTGGCCGACAGGCCCGTGAGGATGGGCAGGCCCCGGTTCAGCAGGGAGCGGATAAGCACAGCGGAAAGATCCTCGAAGACGATTTCCCCGCCGCGCCGCAGAAACCGCAGATAGGCCCGGGAGGCCAGCCTGAGTTTGGGATCGACGCTGGCCCCCATACGCTCGATGAGCCGGTCGGCCATGTCCGGCGCTCCGGGACCGAACCAGGTGGGGTCGAAGACCCGCAAATTGAACGTATAAAGCCTGGCCCCGTAGCCCCGGGCCAGGGCGTGGCTGCCGAGCAGCACCCCCAGCGTGCCGCCGCCCTCAAGGGTGGGGACTTCCCGGATGACCCGCTCCAGGGGGATGCGGTCTCCATAATAATGATAGACCGCGTGCAGGCAGGTGGGCCCGCAGGTGATGTCGTCCGGTTGGGGGAGGATGTCGATGCCGAGTTTGGATTCCATGGGGGGGTGGCCTGGCGGGCTGTGCCGCCGGGACGGCCTGATCAAACACCCGAAGGCAGGGGAATGTCAAACGTCATGAGAGAAAAAAACCCCGAAAGGGAAACTAATCTTTGACGTACCCCCTGTTGAAACATTATTGAAGTTTCCCCTCCACGCAATCGTGTCGGGAAATTCACACTTTTTGGGGGAAACCATGTGTCGCCTTTTCGCCCTCACCAGCCAGGAGCCGGTTTCGCCCATGCTGGCCGTCAACGCCCTAAACGTCATGAAGGAAGGCCATGACGGTTCCGGCGTGGGCCTCTTCATGAGCGGCCTCGGCGGTCCCTTCGGCCAGATGCCGGACTGCCCCATCCTTTCCGGAATTTTCACCGATAAGGGCCTGCGGCTTCTGGACGAATACGCCATGAGCAAAGGCTTTCTGGCCAAGCACACCGTAGCCATCACGCCCAAAAACGATCCCCCGGCCGGAACCCCCCGGCGCGGAACCTACCTGGCCCGGGCCTACGAGCCCTCGGCCCAGTGGAAGGATCTGCCCAGGGACAAGCGCGAGGCCGCCCTGGTCCAGGCCAGGCTCGACCTGCGCCACATGGGCGCGGACAACGAGGACGTCAAGGTCTTCAGTTTCTGGCCGGACACGGTGATGATCAAAGAGGTGGGCGATCCGGTGACCGTGGCCGAATACCTGGGGCTCGACCGCGAGGAGTTTTTCGCCAAGCGCATCCTGGCCCAGGGGCGGCAGAACACCAACTACGCCATCAACCTCTATGCCTGCCATCCCTTTTTCATCCAGGGCATAAGCACCATGACCAACGGGGAAAACACGGCCTTCGTGCCCATCCGGGAATACCTGTTGTCCCGGGGCGTCATCGGCTACGAGGGGTACCAGTCCGACTCCGAGGTCTTCACCCATATCCTGCACTTCACCCTGAACCGGCTGGGACTCGGCATCGAGGCCTACAAGCACGTCATCACCCCCCTGGCCGACCAGGAACTGGAGAGCCACCCCGACCGGGCGTTTCTTTCCAACATCAAGAACGTGTGCCGCAAGCTGACCATCGACGGCCCCAATTGCGTCATCGGCTGCACCCCGGACGGGTCCATGTTCATGGTCCAGGACCGCAAGAAACTCCGGCCCGGCGTGGTGGGCGGCCGTCCCGGCATCTTCGCCTTCTCCTCGGAGATCTGCGGCCTCAACGAGGCCATCCCCGAGCGTGACCGGAGCAAGGATTTCCAACCCATGTATCTCGATACGGCCATTGTCGGGCCGGATTGCCGTGAGGTGAAAATATGCCGTCAGAGCCAGTCATTACTCCGTCCACACTGAGCCTCAAGGATCTCCCCTGGGTGCTTGACTGGGACAAGTCCACCTGCACCCTGTGCGGGCGGTGTACCGCCGTGTGCCCGGTGAGCGCCATCGAGCTCGGGGTGTTCCGCAAGCGGGAGCTGTCCGTCTCCGTGGGACTCAAAAACAAGCCCGGCCAAAGCGTCACGGTCTACCAGGGCATCCGGCAGCGCACGGACCCGGCCTACCGGTGCATCGGCTGCGGCATGTGCAACATGGTCTGCCCCAACAACGCCATCCAGCCCACGTCGCACCCCGAGGCCACCACGCTGAAGTTCCACAACAACCGTGGCGGCCAGCCCCGCACCCGGGGCGGACGGCGCAACGCCACCGGCAGCCTGCTGGACCAGATCAAGTTCATCCGCATCTCCATGCTCACGGACCCGGCCCTGGACGCCGGACGCCACGAGTTCGAGCTGCGCACGCTTTTGGGCCGCATTCTGCCCCCTGAAGAGGGCATGGCCGCCTTCGCGCAAGGTCGCTGGACCCCGCCGGTGCGCGAGATCTATCCGCTGATGATCGGCGGCATGTCGTTTGGGGCCCTGTCCCCCAACATGTGGGAAGGCCTCCAGATGGGCGTGGCCTATTTGAACGAGGAGCTGAACATGCCCGTGCGCATGTGCACCGGCGAGGGCGGCTGCCCGCCCCGGCTCCTGCGCTCGCGCTTCATCAAATACGTCATTTTACAGATCGCCAGCGGCTATTTCGGCTGGGACGAGATCATCCACGCCATCCCCCAGATGAAGGAAGACCCCTGCGCCGTGGAGATCAAGTACGGCCAGGGGGCCAAGCCCGGCGACGGCGGGCTTCTCATGTGGCACAAGGTCAACAAGCTCATCGCGGCCATCCGGGGCGTGCCCCCGGGCGTGAGCCTGCCCAGCCCCCCCACCCACCAGACCAAGTACTCCATCGAGGAGGCCGTGGCCAAGATGATCCAGTCCATGTCCATGGCCTGGGGATTCCGGGTTCCGGTCTATCCCAAGATATCCGGCACCACCTCGGCCGGGGCGGTCTTAAACAACCTGGTGCGCAACCCCTTCGCCGCAGGCCTGGCCATCGACGGCGAGGACGGCGGCACCGGCGCGGCCTACGCCGTGTCCATGGACCACATGGGGCATCCCATCGCCTCCAACCTGCGCGACTGCTACCTGTCGCTGGTGGAACAGGGCCGTCAGAACGAGATTCCGCTCATCGCCGGAGGCGGCATCGGCAAAAACGGCAACCTGGCCGCCAACGCCGCGTCGCTGATCATGCTCGGGGCCAGCGCCGTGCAGGTGGGCAAGTACATCATGCAGTCCGCAGCCGGTTGCGTAGGCTCGGAGATCGACCGCTGCAACGTGTGCAACATCGGCGTCTGCCCCAAGGGCATCACCTCCCAGGATCCCCGGGTTTATCGCCGCCTGGACCCGGAGAAGGTGGCCGAACGGCTGGTGGACACCTTCGTGGCCTTCGACGTGGAACTGCGAAAGATCGTGGCCCCGCTTGGCCGCTCCACCTCGTTGCCCATCGGCATGTCCGACGCCCTGGGGATCAGCGACTATCACGCCGCCGAGCGGCTCAAGATCAAATACGTGGTCTAGGCCGCCGCTCACGTCCTTGTAACGACGGGAGCGCACCGGCGCATCCGCAACAGCCTTTGGAGACCGTACCATGGCGACACATACTTCGACGACCATCCACATCAGCGGCCATGAGGACGGACGCCGCGTGGAATCGCGCATCCTTGAGGAACGCATCCAACGCGCCGTCACGCAAGGCGCCCGCGACCTGGCCATAGAGGCCCACGGCCAGCACGGCCTGGGCGGACGCCTGTGGATTTCCGAAAAAGAGCCCATCACCGTGGCCATCACCGGTTCGACCGGACAGCGCGTCGGGGCCATGGGCTTTCCCAACACCCGCATTGAGGTGCTGGGACCGGCCTCGGACGATGTGGGCTGGCTCAACGCCGGGGCCGAGATCGTGGTCCACGGCAACGCCTCCAACGGCGTCGCCAACGCCATGGCCCAGGGCAAGGTCATGATCGGCGGCAACATCGGCTCCCGGGGCATGACCATGACCAAGGCCAACCCCCGGTTTACCCAGCCCGAACTGTGGGTGCTCGGCTCCACCGGCGATTCCTTCGCCGAGTTCATGGCCGGCGGCACGGCCGTGGTCTGTGGCCACAACCCCCAGGATCCCGAAAACGTCCTGGGCTTTCGTCCCTGCGTGGGCATGGTCGGCGGACGCATCTTCGTGCGCGGCCCCCACAAGGGCTTTTCCCAGAAGGACGCCAAGCTTGAACCCATAAGCGATGCGGACTGGGACTGGCTGACCACCAACCTGCGCGGCTTCCTCAAGGCCGTGCATCGCCCGGAACTGCTCGACGCCCTCACCGTGCGCGACCAATGGCTGCTCATTGTGGCCAAAAGCCCCTACGAGAAGGCCAACTCCGCAAGGCGTTCCATGTCCGCCTTCCGCTCCCAGGTCTGGGACCGCGAACTGGGCCTGGGAGGGCTTATCGGCGACCTGACCCCGCTTGACCGCAGCCCCATCCCGCTGATCGTCACCGGCGAACTTCGCCGCTACGTGCCCGTGTGGGAAAACAAACGCCACAAAGCCCCCTGCCAGTCCAGCTGCCCCACGGGCATCCCCGTCCAGGAACGCTGGCAACTCATCCGGGACGGCCATGTGGACGAGGCCGTGGACCTGGCCATGGCCTACACCCCCTTCCCGGCCACCGTGTGCGGCTACCTGTGCCCCCACCTGTGCATGCAGGGCTGCACCCGCACCACCAAAAGCATGTTGCCCGTGGACATCACCTTTCTGGGCAAGGCCGGGGTTTCCAGCAAAGTCCCCCCCCTTCCCGAACTCTCCGGCAAAAAGGTGGCGGTCATCGGCGGCGGTCCGGCGGGCATCTCCGCCGCCTGGCAGATCCGCCTCCAGGGACACGAGGCCGTGGTCTACGACATGGACGAGGTGCTGGGCGGCAAGATCTCCTCGGCCATCCCCAGCACCCGCATCCCCAAAGAGGTCGTGGAGGCCGAACTGACGCGCATCCGCCAGGTGCTGCCCCACGTCCACCTCAAGCACAAACTCACCCGGGATGAATTCCAAAACATCGTCGACACCAACGACTTCACCGTGCTGGCCGTGGGCGCGCAAAAGCCCCGCGTGCTGCCCGTGCCGGGCGCGGACAAGGCCATCCCGGCCCTGACGTTTTTAAAGCTCGCCAAAAAAGGCGAGGCCAAACCCGGCAAGCGCCTGGTCATCGTCGGCGCGGGCAACGTGGGCTGCGACGTGGCCACCGAGGCCGCCCGATTCGGGGCCGAGGACATCACGCTGATCGACATCCAGAAGCCCGCCGCCTTCGGCAAGGAAAAAGTCGACGCCGAGGCCGTTGGCGCGAAATTCCGCTGGCCCTGCTTCACCAAGGAGATCACGTCCGAGGGCCTGGTCCTGACCACCGGCGAGGTCATCCCGGCCGATACCGTCATCTTCTCCATCGGCGACCAGCCGGACCTGAACTTTCTGCCCGACGCCATCGCCACCAACCGGGGCTACGTGGTGGTCAACGAACTGGGACAGACCTCCGAATCCAAGGTCTTCGCCATCGGCGACATCGTGAAACCCGGCCTTCTGACCGACGCCATCGGCATGGGCCGCAAGGCCGCCCTGACCATCGGCGACATGCTGGCCGGACGCCGCCCCACCCCGGATACCCGGGAAATGATCGCCTATTCGCGCGTCAAACTCGAATACTTCGACCCGCGCATCCCCTCCTTCTCTGATATGGGACACTGCGCCTCGGAATGCTCCTCCTGCGGCTCCTGCCGGGACTGCGGCCTGTGCGAGGCCATCTGTCCGCGCGGGGCCATCAGCCGTAACGCCCTGGAAGGCAAGAAGTTCGAGATGGTCTGCGACCCGGACAAATGCATCGGCTGCGGCTTCTGCGCCGGTGTCTGCCCCTGCGGCGTCTGGTCCATGACCCCCAACACCCCCATGGGCTAAACAACACCGGGGCTGCCGCCCCGTTAGCCATGCAACCGTGGAACCGGGGCTGCCGCCCCGGACCCTGCCCGGGGGGAATCATTCCCCCCGGACCCCCCGTCACCGGCGCTCAGCCGGGCTGCTGCGCAGCCCGGCTGAGCGCCGGAACGCGTTTTCCGGGAGACACATCGCAGCCGGGGAGAAAAACCCTTGGCCCCTGAAACGTTGCGGCCCTGGTGGCCGGTGCTTCGCACCGGCCACCAGGGCCGCACGTTACGGGGTCCAGGGGGGTTACCCCCCTGGCGGGGGTACGGGGGCAGCGCCCCCGCTCTCCCCTCCCCTCGCCTAGCGGGGCAATCCCCAGGCCGTCTGGGCGGAAGCCAGGGCCGGTTGGGGCAGGATGGCGATAAGTGGTTTGGAGTCGGGGTCGAGCCAGGCCAGGATTTCGCGCACAAGCGGTTCCGGGCAGCCGACGCTGCCTCCGGTGGGTTTGTTTGGCGCGGGTTCGACGTTGAGGAACACGCAGGAACCGAGTCCGGGTCGGGGATCGGGTCGGTTGTGGCCGATAAACGCGCCGAGGCGGTTGGCGTTGTCGTCGCGAGTCATGCGATCCTGGCGGGTCCAGGCGGCGGTGCTATTTTTGGAGTCGGCCAGGTCGTTGAAGGCGGCGGAGTCGGGGTCGGTGACGCAGACCGTGGAGGCGGTCAAGGGTAGGTATGGTAGGCGGATTCCGGCCTGGGAGGCCTTTGCCTGGGGCTCGTAGCCGAAGGCCAGGGGAAGCGGAAAGAGCCCGGCCGGGGTCTTCCCGTCGCCTTCTTTCTTGCGTGGTCCATCGGAAAGGGGTTCGGCCAGGCCGCGTCCCCAGGCCAGCCCGTTGCGGCCGACCATGCAGGGCGAAGGACTCCCAAGCCGTTTCCAGGGGGCGGACAGGCTGTCGCGCGAATAGAGAGAAACCTCGGCCCGGTTGGCGTTCCAGTCCGGGCTGACGACGAGAACAAGTTTTTTTGCGGCGCTAAGCGGAGTTGCGTCATGAAGCGGCGGCTGTGCCGGGACGGACGGCGGCGAGGCCGGGGATGTCTGGGCCGTGGGCAGAGACACGGGCGCGTCGGCGGCTGCGGGAACAGGCGTTGCGTTTGTCCCGGCGGCTGGAGCGGGAGCCGGTTCGGCCACGGCCAGGGATTTGGGAGAGGGAAGCGGAGAGCCGTCCAGGGCCTTTCCGCCGTGAACTTCCTCGGGCTGCACCACGGGCGTCGTGCCCGTTACGACCTTGGCGGGTTCATCGCGCGAGACGTCCTCTGAACACCCCGACGTCCCGCACAAAACCGACAAAAAGACGAAAAAGACCAGGAACGCATGTGTCACAGGCGCATCTCCACCATTGCGTCGGGAATGAGACGTTTTTTTATCTTTCTACACTTTTTTGGAATCATTGCAACATATTCCGTAACGCACCCGGCCAACTGCCCTGCATTCACGATCCGAAGTCCGGTTCCTCAATGACCCTGTCCAGGATGATGCCGAAAAAGGCCTCTGCGGAATCGGCGGCAAAATGCCAGCCCAGGTGTGTCCCGCATCCACGGCAGCAGGCCACGCGCCAGGCATGGCCCGGAAACCAGGTGAACTCCGCGCTTGGCGGTTCAAGGGTCAGGCAGCCGGGGGCATGCCGGTACAGACCGATGCGAAAGACCATTCCGGCGGGATTGCAAAAGACATGGCGGTGTGCGCCGCTCCTGGCCACGGCCATGTCGCGTGTGGTGATGCGCCGTCGGCATACGGCGCACAGGATGAAAGGATCGTTCGCGTCTCTATCCTGCTGCGAGGCCCTCGAAAACACGACGCGGGACTTGCCGCGCGGCGGCGCGGCGTCATCGAAACGCACCACGGCTGCTCTTGGGAACGCGGCAAAACCGCGCTGAGGGGTATGGGGTGATCGCATGCGCCGTCCGAGGCGAAGAGTCCACCGGCGCGGGTGTTCCCGCGAGGTGTTGGTCCATCTGGATAGCGGATTTCGGCTGCGGCGTCATCCGGGGCTTGTCGGCGCGTCAAAGGGCGGTGCTGGTGCCTGACGCCATGGTCTCCGGACATGGGCGCGCGCAAAAACAGGTCCGGGCAACCATGGAGACAGAATGGACAACGCGCGCTGTCACAGTTGCGTCCTGCAACCGGGCGCAAGGCACGGCCCGGGGTTGCCCATCCGGTTGCCGGGGGCGGCAGATCGTCTCGTCTCACCCGGGCGGCGTGCAGCGCAACGTCCTGTTTCGCCTGTCCCGAGACGCCCAACTATTTATCGAACAGGTATTCCGAGGCCCCATAGGGCGTGGTCATGTGCATCCGCTCGTTCTCCATGGCGGACTTGCAATGGACGCACAGGGTGGCCGTGGGTTGGGCCGTAAGCCGGGCTACGCCGATGTCCTCGCCGCACTCGAAGCAGATGCCGTATTCGCCGAGCTCAACGCGCTCCAGGGCGTTGCGGATCTCATCGAGCAGGATGCGGTCCCGCTGGCTCATGATAAGCATCATGTTGCGGTCGGATTCGTGAGCGGCCCGGTCGGCCAGATCGGCGTGGCAGGCGGTTTCCTGGGCCAAGCTGTGGATGGTGACGTTGGATTTGGCGAGGATGTCCCGCATCATCTGCTTGAGCATTTCCGTGAACTTCATGACCAGATGCTGTTCCATGGCGATCTCCTTTAGGGAAAAGGGACTTGCTGGACACAGAGCATGGGGCCGATGCACGCCGTGGCTGAGGCTCTCGACAGTGCCCGGCGCGACACTGATCCCTCTTCTTGGCTGTGGAGGATGCTCTGGCAAGGTTGCTTTTGGGTGACGCCTGTCCGCCAATTGTGCGACCACACAGAGAAACAACCGGAGCACTACGGTGCGAGGCGACTCCCGCGCCGCCCCCGTGAGGTGTCGGCGCGGGAGAGGCGCACGCTATTTCTTGGGGTTGGTGGCCTGGATCCAGATCACGGCGTCCTGGGACAGCTCCTTGTCCTGGAACTTCTTGTCCGGGCCGCTTCCAAGGGCGCAAATGCCCCACCATCCGGCAAACGGCGGCGTGAATGTCAGCATGCCGTTGGCGTCGGTCTTGTGGACCATGGTGATGAAATGGTCGGACGGGGCCTCGATGTTGCCCTTTTTGGCGAAGGCGTTTTTCTTCATGTCCGGGGTGTAGTTCATGTATTCGATCTCCACCTCGGCGTCGGCCACGGGCTTTCCGTCGCCCAAAAGCACGGCCCGGAAGGTCATGCCCGGGTACAGGGCATAGGGACGGTCAAGGGGCACCCACTCGGTCTTAAGCCCCGCAGGTTTGTCCCAATCGGTAGGCACGGCGTCGCCGTTGGTGATGACCTTGGTGATCTGCTGAATGTACGTGTCCTCTTCCTTCTCGAAATACGGGGCCGGAACCAGCACGAAGATATAGTCGCCGCCACGAGCGGAAAATGTGGTTTCGAAGCCTTCGTCGCTATTCATGGCGCTGGTCCATTTGATGGGCTTGATGGTTCCCAGCAGGTCTGTTTTTTTCTCCTTGTTGATGACGTAAAATTCCTGGGGCTTGTCCATCTTCATCACATGTCCCGACTCGGCCGGATGGGCAAAGACGAGCTTGAATTCCAGCTTGCCCATCTTGTTCATTTCCGGGGTGTAGAGCATCTGGAAATGGGCAAAGGCCGGGGCAGTGGTTGCCAACAGAAAGGCGGCGGCCAACAGGGTGATCAAACGCTTCATCCGGTTCTCCTTATGAGTTTGAATATGAAACCCATTTTCAAAACATGGGAACGGAGGGACGCAGGGACGCATCTGCTCCGTAGCGCCCTACTGCACGATCTTGTCGCTGGGGACCATGACCTCATGCCCCTCGCCAGCGGAAAATTTCACGGTGTATTTCCCGTCCGGTTTTTTAAAGGTATACTGGCTGTTGGGGTCCATGGTTCCTTTAAGCACCTCTGCTCCGCCGGCATCCAGGACAAACACGGACACGCCGGCTGCGGACGAACCGTCCGAAAAACCGCCTTCGCAGGTGATGGTGCCGTCGCCGTTATCGAAGCAGTTGCACAGTGCTGTGTGGGCCATGGCCTGCGACACGCCAAGGGCCAGGGTGAACATGGCTGCGATCAAATAGATGCGAATGTGTTTCATGCCGGTTTCTCCTTCAAAATAGCGACCGGTTTGGGTTGGGGATTGTACAATCCCAGGATGATGGTGACCAATACGGCGAGTCCGTAAAATGTCCACATGGCCTGCATTCCGGACAGCCCCAAAAGGCCTGCCCCGGTAAAGACCGCAGACGATACGGTGATGCCCAGGAACATGAGATAACCGATGGAGAAAAGCATCCATTTGGTGGACTTGGTCTGGAGCTGGACCATGATGCTGGTAGCCAGGCACGGCGGATACAGGGCCATGAAAAGCATGAGCGCCAGGGCATGCAGCGGCGTGTATCCGGCCATCTCCGTCTTCAGGCGCTGGTCCAGGGAGGCGTCTTTCTCTCCGTCGCTGACGGTATACAGCGCCCCCAGGGTGGAAACCGTGCTTTCCTTGGCGGCGAAGGCGGCCAGAAGGGAGATGTTCACCTTGGTGTCGAATCCGGCATACTTGGTCACGGGCACGAGCATCTCGCCCAGTGCGCCCAGGAAACTGGCGTTGAGCTGCTCGTTTTTCATCTCCCGCCGGATGGTTTTGCGGGTGTTGTCCAGGGTCCGCATAGCCGTGCGGATGGCGGCGGCGTCCTTGTCCCCTGCCGCTGGTTTGAGCAGCGGCGCAAAGCCAGGCTCCTTGGCGGCATATTCGGCAGCCACCGCGTCGGCGGCGGACTGGTCCGAAAGACCCATGGTGGCCTGCCGGTAGGCGTCGGCGAAAAGGACATAGCGGTCCAGGTTCTCACCAGCCAGGAGGCCCTGATAGGCATTGTCCGCGCCGATCTTGGCCCGGAACTCCTCCGTGGCCTTGCTCCAACGCTCTCCATAGGCCGTCAGGCGCTCCTCACTAAGCCCCGGAAACTGCAACAGGGCGAAGATGATGACCGACACGGCGGCCACGATGCTCACGATCTTTTTGACGAAAATCCAGGTCCGCTCGATGGACCGCCCCGCCACCACCTTGAGGGTGGGGAAATGGTAGGCGGGCATCTCCATGATGAACGGGGCCTGATCGAGCTTGCGCAACACCGTCAGCGTCAGAACCTTGGCCACGGGCAGGGCCATGAAAAGCGTCACCGTGGAGATGAAAAACATGGCCAGGGTCCGGTCCTGAGGAAAAAACGCGGCCACGAGGACCACATAGAGCGGCACCTTGGCCAGGCAGTTCATCATGGGCACGATGAGGATGGTGGCCAGCCGGGCCCGTTCATCGGGTATGCCCTTGGTGGCCATGACCCCGGGCACGCAGCATCCGCCCATATACACCCCGGCCAGGATCAGCGGCAGGGTGGACTGGCCGTGCAGGCCGAAGTTGCGAAAGAGCTTGTCCAGGATAAAGGCCATGCGCGGCATGTAGCCCGAGTCTTCAAGGACGGCGATGAGCGCGAAAAGGATCAGGAAGATGGGGATGTAGGTCAAAAGCGCGACCATGCTCTCCATGAACCATATCCCTAGCGACCGGAACAGGGGGTCTTCGATGATCCCCGGGGCGGGAAGTAGCGACGACAACATGGCCTTGAAGGCCAGAAGCTGGTTCACAAGGGGCCCGGTCAACTGGTAGCCCACATCGATGGACAGATAGTACAAAAGAAAAATGACGGCCACGAGGATGAGCGGCCCCGCAAACTTGTTGCAGACCACGGCATCGATCCTGTCCGACAGGGCATAGCGGGAATCCTTGGGCGAATCCACGCAGGCCGCGACGATCTCGCCCGCCAGGGCATGGCGGCGATAGGCCATGTAGGATTCGGGGATCTCCCCATTTTCCTTGCGGAATTCAGCAGACAGTCTCCGGACAACCTCCAAAATCTGCTCGGCGTCCGAGGCATGTTCCCGAATGATGTGCAGCGCCCCGGCATCCTCTTCCAGCAGTTTGATGGCCAGCCAGCGCCGGGGCAGGAAGAAAAACGTCTCCCGGGGCAAAAGCTCCTCGATTTTCCCGATGGCATACTCCAACGGGCCGTAGTCGATGCGAAAAGACGGAACATCCTCGGCGGCGGCCATGCGCTTGATGGTCTGGGCCACCTCTTCCCGGCCCTGCCCTTTGCGGGCCGTGGCCGTGACCACCGGAGCCCCGAGCTTTTCTGCGAGTCTGCCGATGTCGATGGTCATGCCCCGCTTGTCGGCCATGTCCATCATGTTCAGCACCACCAGGGTGGGAAGCTCGAGTTCAAGGATCTGGAAGGTCAGGGACAGGCTGCGGCGCAGGTTTGGCGCCTCGATGACGTTGACGGCCAAAACCGGGTGGTCGTGGATGAGAAAGTCCCTGGCCACGCGCTCTTCCAGGGAATAGGAGGACAGGCTGTAGGTGCCGGGCAGATCCACCAACTCGACCTTGGTTTCGTCCACGGCGAAAAAGCCGGATTTTTTTTCGACGGTCACGCCGGGATAGTTGGCGACATGCTGCCTGGCTCCGGTCAGCATGTTGAACACCGTGGACTTGCCGCAGTTGGGCTGCCCGGCCAAAGCCACCAAGGCCTTACGCTTCATGCGACTCAACCTCCACCTCGTGGGCCTCGTTGCGGCGGATGCTCAGAAAATAGCCGTCTATCTCCAACTCCACCGGATCGCGTAGCGGCGCGTTGCGGAGCACTTTCACGCCCACTCCGGGATAAAACCCGAGATCCATCAACCTGCGACACAAAACACCCCTGGCGCGAAGCCGTCTGACACGGCAACGGCATCCTGGGCCAAGCTCACCGAGGGTCATGCTGTCTCCCTTGTTGGCGCATGCCATGCGCGACCATACCGGGACGTGCGTCGCCCCTGGGAGGGGACGCGACTTGCCCCATCGCCAGGGCAAAGAGGGAACTCCATTTCGGCGGCGGATTTTTCGGAGCCGGTCCTCTGGATTCGCATCGCGATCCTTCTCTCCCGGCGAAAGACGGAGATCCATCTCGTCCGGGCGCACGTCATATTGAGAAAGAGAATCAAAATTGATGTCGGCTTTGTAAAAAAGCCCTCCGGCTTTGGCAAGCACTATTTTTGCGCTACACGGCATGGCGTATCCCAAAACGACCCGGGACAATCGGTCGGCGCCGCCTCGGACGGGCTGCCGAACGATGCGGCAAATCTGAGGAAATACGGCACGACCGCGATCAGGATGCAGCCGGACATGCGCCTGCGGGAGGTTGAGTCATGCTTCGCGACGAAAGCACGGGCGCGAGGCGGCCCGGACCCCATGGCCGGATTCCGGCTGGACAGGCGACTGCCTCGCCGCCGTCGGTCGGCTGAGGCGGTGGAGATGGTCGAGGGACAAAACGAGAAGGACGCGCCGCCCTGAATACGCGTCCGCATCTGACGCTGCCGACCGGGCGGGAAATACGGCGTGGGGCCAGAGTGGGGCCAGTTCTATGTCGTAAAAAGAGGGGACACGGCAATATGCCGTATCCCCTTGAAATTCCTTGGTACCGGGAGAGGGACTCGAACCCTCAAGGCCTTGCGACCGCCGGATTTTGAGTCCTAAATTTCGACCAATATTATCCACATCTTACCAGAATTAATCAAATATTATCAGATAATTACGTACTCATAAATTTTCATGGTTTTCCACAGTTTTCCAGTTCGAGTGGAGCAAAATTGGAGCAAAAATTTTCTTCACCTACCAGAAGTTCACTCGCACAAAGCGACTCCTTGGCGTTAACGCTTAGCTCCACAGCTCTTCCCAAATAGCCTGCAGCCTCCAAAGGCATACCCCTCTGTCATTCGTGCGGGGACTCACCACAGCTTCAAAAACCTAACCCTCTCCCCTCCTCGACACTGGCAACCCCCTGATCAACCGACTAAGCACATAACATTCTAATATTACAAGCTTAAATCAGCTCTCAAGAGCACATCAACTCTTCATGCTGATAAATACTGATGCATATGTGCATGCAAATCCTGCATGCACTGAAGGTGTTGCGTAGGCGTACGCAAACTTTGCATATGCAGATTTTGCGTGTAAACACGCAAAATTTGCGTATATTGACATTTTTTATCTATCTGTGCTTATTCCTTGGTGTCCATAAATTGCACAACAGACAAGGAGTATTCATGGTCACACAGCGTTTTTACAACATCAGTGAATTATCCATTATCCTTGGAAAAAGCATTGCATCAATCCACGGACATCTCGCCCGCAAGCAGTTCGACGCAGTGCCACCGCCCATAAAATTGGGTCGCCGCCTTGCTTGGCCCGTTGACGGGGTTGACGCCTGGATCGCCGACAAAGCGATGGGCCGACACAACCGCCCTCAGACTCCTACCAAACGGCGCGGGCGGCCGAAAAAAACAAAAGGAAACGGCGGTAATGAACAATGAGTGGCGCAAGTCGTGGATTGCCACGGATTTTGCCGCTTATCGGCGCACCGCCGGACGATCCCGGCGATCTTGCCCTCAAGGAATGGCCGCGATTCTCCTTTGATGCCTGTCCCGGATTCTTGGGGGACTTTGTCCGGTTGGCCACGCGCGACAGTGAAGCCGACCCGGCGGCAATATGCATCACCACGTTGGTGCGCTTCGCTGCAGAGGTCTACGGCTACGCGCCAAGCCAAGGCCCGCACATCTACGTGGGGGAGACGGTCCACCCGGCGCGCCTTTTCGCCGTGCTCTGCGGCAACACCAGCAAGGCCCGCAAGGGCACGTCCCGCCATCCCGTGACCAAACTCTTTAGCCGCGAGCATTGCCAACCCGCAGACTTGGAGGCCTGGGGCCTGCCCTTGCCCGCCAGGGAAAGCGGCGGCCCGCTCTCCACTGGTGAAGGCCTGGCCCATCATGTGCGCGACGAAAGCGACGAGGAACGAGAACGCCGCAAGCGCCAAAACCCATCCGAGCCGCTACGCGAGAAAGGGGACATGCGGCTCATCATTATCGACGAGGAATTTGCCAGCTGCCTGGTCTGCATTAAGCGGGAGGGCAACACCGTCTCCATGGGCATCCGCTGCTTCTGGGATTCCGGCGACTATGCCCCCCTGACCAAAAACAATCCCGTGGTGGTGCGGGGGGCGCATATCTGCATCATCACCCACATCACCATACAAGAACTGGCCGTGTGCCTGGGCGATGTTCAGGCCGTCAACGGCTTCGGGAACCGGTTCCTGTGGATATGCGTCCGGCGTTCCAAGCTGGTGGCCTTGCCCTCCAGGATGCCGGACAATGAACTGGCTCCGCTGCAACGCGAGCTGTGGCGGCTTGTGGGGCTGGCTCAGAAACGCCACGCCATGACCATGACCGCACCGGCCCTTGACCTATGGAAGGCCATCTATCCGGAACTGTCCCAGGAGCACACCGGGCTTGCCGGGAGCGTCATCAACCGGGCCGAGGCCCAGACCCTGCGCCTTGCCCTGATCTATGCCCTTCTGGATGGCCAGGGGCACATCGCCGAGCCACATCTTCAGGCGGCCCTGGCCATGTGGCGCTACGCCCAGGATTCGGCCCTGTACATCTTCGGGGACCGGGCGGTGGACCCGCTTGAGGATAAAATCCTTGAGGCGCTCAAGACCGGCCCGCTCTCGGCCACCGAACTGAGCGCGGCCTTAAGCAGGCATGTCCCCCGCGAGCGTCTGCAACCCCTCCTCCAGCAGCTCGAAGCCCAGCAGCGTATCAGCATCACCAAGATCAAAAATGCAGGCCGCCCCCGGGTCATCCTCGCCCTGCGCGAATTAAGCGAAAAAAGCGAAGAAAGGGAGGGCGACGCATGAGGCTTTTTGCGCTTCTTTCGCTTCTTTCGCTGCCCCCATGTTGCCGGGGAGAGTCCGCGTCCACCGCTGGTAAGCCACATTGCCAGCCTACCCTACGTGGCCACACGCTTCGCGGTGCCCTCTGTCGGGGCTGGCGGGTGGGCTGCGCCCCCCTCGACCCCTGCCAAAGGCATCAAGGCAGGTGACTCCATGAAAGAAACCACACCGAACCGGACCGCCTGGATCAAGCTGCGCGTCACCCCGGCGGAGAAAGAGGCCATCACGGCCAAGGCCGCCGCCCAGGGCCAGACCGTGACGGATTTCATCCGCCAGCGGACCATGGACTACCGCCTGCGCCGAACGCCGCTTGAGAAAGAACGCGTGCGGCAGCTTGCCCGGATCGGCGCGAATTTGAACCAGGTGGCCCGCTGGGCCAACACCTACAAAAGGCGAGCGGAGGCCCTGCAGGTTCTTGCCGCCCTCTTCAGCCTTGAGAGAGAGCTCAGGCGATATGCTGCCCCTGAGAACAGCGACCCGCGAGAAGCCCTTCCCTCCCTGGAGTCAAAACCCTCCGTGGTCACTTTATGTACATGAAAGTCTTTCCGCACGGTCAGGGCTGCGGGGACGCGCCGACGCGCTACCTTGTGCGCCTGGACTACCCACATCGGGACGAGCACCCTCCCGAGGTATTGCGCGGCGATCCGGAGACGACGCGCGAACTGATCGACTCCCTGGACACCAAATGGAAGTTCACGGCCGGGGTGTTGTCCTGGCATCCGGATGATCGGGTGACGCCGGAGCAGGAAACGCGGGTCATGGACGACTTCGAGGCCGTGGCCTTTGCCGGTCTGGAGCCGGACCAGCGCAACATCCTCTGGGTCAGGCATCGCCATGCCAACCACCATGAACTTCACTTCGTCATCCCGCGCCTGGAGCTTTCGAGCGGCAAGTCGTTCAACCCCTGCCCGCCCGGCTGGCAGAAGCACTTCGACGTATTCCGCGACCTGCACAACCACCGGGAAGGCTGGGCCAGGCCGGACGATCCCGCCCGGGCGCGCCTGCGCACTCCCGAACATGCGGACTTACGTAAAGCCCGTCTGGTCCGCTGGGGAAAGACGCCCGGGAAGGATGAACGCGCCGAAGCCAAGGACGCCGTTCACGCCTACCTGCTCATGAAGATCGAAGAAGGCCAAGTCGAAAACCGCGCCGATCTTCTCACGGCCCTACGCGAGGCAGGCCTTGAGATCAACAGGGCCGGCAAGGCCCATGTCACCGTCAAAGACCCGGCAAGCGGGGAAAAACTCCGCCTCAAGGGGGGAATCTATGCAGCAAACTGGCGACTCGCTCGCGTCCCTGACGCAACGGATGCGGGCCAAGACCGAACAGGACCGGCAGGAGATCGAGGCCCTGGCCAGGAAACAATTCAGCGACTTGAGCGAGAGCTTGCGGCAGTCATCGACCGCCGCGCTCGGTACAACCGAAGCCGCTATCCGCGACCGGCTTGGGAGCTTGGAACAGACCATCGCCTCACGCTGCCAAACCCTGAGTTGGGCCTTTGGCAAGAAATGCCTCCAGGCCCTGCTCCTGAGCCTGAGCATGCTCCTGGGGGCGAGCCTTGGCGGCTGGGGCGTGGTGACGCTGCTCACACGCAAGGTCACGGCCCTGCAGAACGAGATTCAGAACCTGCACGCGAGCAAAGCCGAACTGGAGAGCATCGCCGATCAACTGGAAAAACGGACATGGGGATTGCGGCTCCTGGAGAACCAGGATGGACGGTTCATCGTCCTGCCGCCCAAAACTTCGGCCCGTACCGACTGGACGGTGGGCAAACAGAAGGCCGTGAAATTGGAGTAGACCATGAGCGAAATCGAACGCCTTCTCACGAGCACCCTGACCGCGCTGGAACAGGAGCTTCGCCAGACCCAGGAGGCCCAGGCCAAGACCCTGGCCGGGCAGGATCAAACCCTGAGTGCCCACGCCCAGGCCTTGCGCCAAATCCGACAGCAGATTGCCAGCCTGAGCGCCCAGCAACGGGAATCGACGCAGCACTTGCAACGCTTGAGCGAGCTATCCACGCGATTGGAGCCGCTCTTGACGCGCTTGAGCGGCATGCTGGGCGAAAAGTAGGCAGGATGAGCCGGTGGCGAAGCAGGGAGGGAAGTGCCGCCAACAAGCTTGAATATTCTTTATGAAGTTAAAGTTCGCTTGGACAATATCCAATTGGCGTAATGAGCCAAACACGGTCTTAGCCAGAACCTTTACCTCGCTAGGCTTTCCAGTTATAAGTTCGTGACGCTGGCCAAGGAGGCCATCGTCATGAGGAAGAGCCGATTCAGCGAGGAACAGATCATCGGGATTTTAAAGCAAGCCGAGGGCGCATGGGCGGGGTGTCAAACTGGAGTTCACCCGGCCTAGCAAGCCGATGGAAAACGGCCATATCGAAAGCTTCAACGGCCGGTTGCGGGAAGAGTGCCTGAATGCCCAGACCTTCCGCTCGCTGGCCGAGGCAAAAAGGATCATTGAGGACTGGAGGCAGGATTACAACACTTGCGCCCCCACAGCGCTCTTGCCGGTATGAGCCCGGAGGAATACCGAAGAGCCTTTAAAGGGGGAAAACCTGAAACCCAGAGTCCGAACTTATCCGTGGTATACTCGATGGGGTAAGGTCAGGAGTTTGAATTGAAAAAAATCTTATCCATTGACGGCGGAGGCATAAAAGGGGTGTTCCCTGCTGCTTTTCTTGCGGATATTGAAGAAAAACTCAACAAACCTATTATAGACTACTTCGACCTGATCGCTGGCACGTCTACTGGTGGAATTATAGCCCTTGGCTTGGGGCTTGGATTTACTCCTCGAGAAATCCTCTCCATGTATGAAGACAATGCTGAGAAGATATTTCCGCCAAAGAAAAAACAATGCTTTTTTAAACGAAAAACCCCGGAACTTGTAAGGTGTGCCTTTGAAGCCAAATATAGCACTGCCCCATTAAAAGATATTCTGACAAAGAAGTTCGAGGGAAAGTTGCTCGGGCAAAGCACGAAACGCCTGATGATCTGTGCCACTAACCTTGTCACCGGAAAAGTCAACGTCTTTAAAACTGCTCACCATGAACGCCTAGAAACAGATTACAAACGATCTGCAGTTGAAATTGCATTGGCTACATCCGCTGCGCCATATTTCTTTTCCCCATATCAAACCGTATGGGGAGACTCCCTGGTTGATGGCGGACTCTGGGCTAATAATCCGATGGGTTTTGCAGCCGTGGAATCAATCAACTACTTGAACTGGCCCCGTGAAGAAGTTGCAATACTAAGCGTCAGTTGCATTGGAGATGCTCCGGAATTCGCCAAACTGGCCGGGACCGAGCCTGGTGGCAAGGATTGGGGGCTTGGCGTTGTCCAACTGGCGATGGCCAGCCAGAGTCATGCTTCCATGGGAATGGCCATACATGCTCTCGGTGACATGAGCTTGGAACGCATTAAGCGTATTGAACCCATTGTCCCGGCGAAAACTTTCTCCTTGGATGGCACCGACAAGGTGGAATTGCTGAAAGGTCTCGGTCGAGACCAGGCTAAGCATGAGAAAAAGAACCTTGAAAAACTCTTTTTCTCTGAAAAAGTTGAGCCCTTTGTCCCCGTATACAGCCTATAGGTAGAATAATGCTAGATCGTAAACAGCGTGAAATAAATGCATTCCTCAACAAAGTTTCGGAGATTTTGGATATTTCTGAAAAACAGCGCGAGGACGCAGATAAAAGATATACATCCATAGGTGAGTGGTTAGGGCGTGAGGAATCCATCCTTCACGATTTTCAACCCTCAATGTACCCTCAGGGGTCATTTCTCCTGGGCACGGTCATCAGGCCTCTCTCAGAGAAGGACGAATTCGATGTAGATCTTGTCTGTGAAGTGAAGGTATCTAAGGAAAGAAATAGTCAAAAAGTCTTGAAAGATGCAGTTGGGTTAGAAGTTAAAAGTTACAACAAAGCTAACAATTTCAACAGGCCCGCTAAGGAGGGCAAGCGATGTTGGACTTTAGAGTACTCTGAGAGTGCAAAATTCCATATGGATGTTCTCCCAGCAGTTCCAGACGGGGCACGAATGAAGGCTGCACTGGAAAGTATGGGCTTCGACACTTCTTCCCAGACGGATAAGGCCATTGCGATTACTGACAACACACTTCCCAATTATGCCACCAAGGACACGCCGTGGCCTGTCAGTAACCCGCTTGGCTATGCGGAATGGTTCAAATCTCGGATGGAAGTACAGTTTCAAGTCGGACTTGAAATGCTTGCTGAAGCTCGAAAGGCTGACGTCAAGTCGATCCCCGATTATGCGGTCAAAACGCCACTTCAAAGGGCTGTTCAGCTTTTGAAAAGGCATCGTGACATCATGTTCCAAAACGATTGGGACAATAAGCCGATCTCGATCATCATCACAACTTTGGCAGCGATGGCATACAACAACGAAGGCAACTTGCTAGAAGCACTGAGCAGCATCTTACACGGCATGGAATCTCACATCAAAGAGGTGAACGGTCAAGCGGTTATTTCCAACCCCGTGAATCCAGCAGAAAATTTTGCTGATAAATGGCTGAGCAACCCGAAACTCAAAGAGAACTTCTATGCGTGGTTAAGAAGAGTAAAATATGATTTTGAATTTTCTTTCATGACCAGCGACATGAAGTCACTTGCTCAGCACTTGGAAGGAAAGCTGGGACAATCTCCAGTTTTTGAAAGTCTGAGGAACTATGAAGATTCTCAAAATGGAATCATTGGAGCAGTGCCTGTTGGAATTTCGATGATTCTGGAAAATATGAGGACCTGGCTCCTTCCCAAGTACAAAGTTAGACACCGACGCGAACCAGAATGGCCCTCATTGCTTTATCGTAATGTTACAATCCGTGGTGAAATCCAAATTGATGGTGCCTGGAAGCCCATTACTTGCAGTACACACGGATTGCCTAAAGACTGTTCTCTGCGTTTTTTTGCTGAAACTGACACGGTAAAGCCATATCAGGTATACTGGCAGATCGTGAACACTGGAGATGATGCCAGACGCAACAAATGCTTACGTGGAGAATTTAATAAAGGCGCAGCAGGGGTTGGCGGTTTGAAGTGGACTGAAGCCACATTGTATACAGGGATACACTGGGTTGAGTGCTTTGTCGTCAAGGATGGCACTCTTGTAGCCCGAAGCAGCCCACTTGAGGTCAATATAGCTTAACCCACCAGGAGTCTGTGAATTTGGATCACCAACAATACTATTGACTCCCTTTCTCTGTCACACCACATGATCGTTGGCAGGCGAGCCACAGCCGCTTTGGCAGACTGTTGACTGGAGTAGCCCCCATTTGGACCGGACACCCAGGACAAGCCCAACCATCCACATCCTCGTGATGTTTCGTCAAGGCATACGGGCCATAAAAGGGCTTCCCTCTTTATTTCAAATAAAATCACTTGCGCCTGACCTCCCCACGTTTCGCGCCATCCAATCTTGCGGCAAGGTTAGCCGTCCGCAAATGTGTATACCGTGCCAGCATTTGCAGCGTCTTGTGACCGGTAATGGCCTTGATTTCCATCACGTCCAGGTCCGTATGCTCGAAGAATCGGCTGGTGGCCTCGTGGCGCAGGTCATGAAAGTGCAGATCATTCAGCCCGGCGGCACGGCAGGCATCGCCCATCTTGGCTGAGAGGTGATCGGGGCAGAAGGGAAACACCCTCCCGGAGAGGTGACGGGGGAGACCTTGCAATACATCCTTTGCCTCCCGGGAAAGAGGGACCGTCCGGGACTCCTTGTTCTTGGTGTCGTTCAGGCGCACCCTGCTGGCCATGATATCAACATCCTCCCAGCGCAGTCCGACAATCTCGCCACGCCTCATGGCAGTCGCCAACGCGAACCGCACGATGAGCGCAAACTCCGGGGCGCAAGCGGCCAACAACCGTTCCTCTTCTCCCGGCTCCAGTCTCCGTGTGCGCCCCGTCGGCAATTTCGGCTTGGAGGCCAGGGCCACGGGGTTGGTCAGGCTTTCCATTCCCCAGTCCGAGCGAGCGTAGTTGAACAGCCTGGAGAGCAAGGCCAGATCGAGGCGGATTGTGTTCGGAGAAACGCCCTCGGCTTCGCGTTCACGCCGGAAGTCGGCGATATCCTTGGACCGGATCGTCGCCATGATCCGGTGGGCGATGGTTCTCCGCTTAAGCCGGTCAATCCTGTAGATTTCACGCCTGGGGTCTTTCAGGCGAGGCAGATATTCTTCCTCGAAGCGGTCAAGGCACTCGGCAAGCGTATAGGCTTCAGCTTCCTTGGCGGACACGTATTGCCCCTTGCCCATGGTCGCCTCTGTTTCCTTGGCCCACTGTTCGGCCTCAGCCTTGGTGTCGAAGGTCTTGCAGGTTGTGGGATAGCCGCGTTTCCTGATCCGGGCCTCCCACTGGAGATTTCCGCGCTTTCTGATGGTCGCCATGCTCCACCTCCGTGGAGCGGAGTGGAGCAAAATTGGAGCAAAAAAACAAGCGGGCGATCCGGCTTTTCTAGCCTGATCGCCCGCAACCCGCGTCATTGCTTGGTACCGGGAGAGGGACTCGAACCCTCAAGGCCTTGCGACCGCCGGATTTTGAGTCCGGTGCGTCTACCAATTCCGCCATCCCGGCATGTGGAAACAGAGTCTCTATGCGGACGACGCCGTCCTGTCAAGACTCACCCCGCAACCCTTGCCCTCATGGGAGGGAACTGCTACAGCCCAGCCCTCGCGCGGCTTTCGCGACCAAGGAGCGTGCATGATCCCCGTCGGCTCCCTGACCAACGCCGCCGCCATCATCATCGGCGGCGCGGTTGGTCTTTTGCTTCACGGCAGGTTCCCCGAACGTGTCAGAACCATCGTGTTCCAGGCCCTGGGCCTGTGTGTGGCGATCATCGGCCTGCAGATGGCCCTTTTGATGTCCAAGCCCCTTTTGGTCATCTTCAGCCTCATCCTGGGCGGCGTGGCCGGGGAGCTTGTCGACATCGAATCCCATCTGGAACGCCTGGGCGACCGGGTCAAGGCCCTGGCCCGCTCGAAAAACACCCTGTTCACCGACGGCTTCGTCACCGCCTCCCTCATCTATTGCGTGGGCTCCATGGCCATTTTGGGCTCCTTCGACGAGGGCCTGCGCGGCGACCCCACCATCCTTTTGACCAAGGCCATGCTCGACGGCTTCGCCTCGGTGGCCCTGGCCTCCACCTATGGCGCAGGCGTCCTGTTTTCCAGCGTCCCCGTGTTTTGCTACCAGTACGGCCTGACCCTCGTGGCCGGGGCCTTCCAAAGCTTTTTCACCGAGGCCATCATGGCCCAGATCACGGCCGTGGGCGGCATCCTGATCGTCGGCATCGGCATCAATCTGCTGGGCATCCTCAAAATCAGGATTTCGAACCTGTTGCCCTCCCTGGTCGCCATCGTGGTCCTGAGCCTTCTTTTCCTGTAATTCCCCGCCAAAAAGGGCGGGATTTCTTTACGCCGCGCCCCAAATCCGGTACACCCCCCACCCATGCATGAACTTTCCATTGCCCAAAGCCTGTTGGCCATCATCCGCGAGGAAATGCAAAAACACGGCTCGCCCCGCCTGATCTCCGTCAAGGTCAGGCACGGCCGCCTGTCGGCCATCGTCCCGGACGCCCTGGCCATGTCCTTCGAGGCCCTGACCATGGACACCGCCCTGGCCGGAGCCCGCCTGGACACGGAGGAGATCCCCCTGGTCCTGGCCTGCCGGGCCTGTGGCACGAAGTTCTCGCCGGAATCGAGCGACTACGTGTTCGCCCCCTGCCCGGCCTGCGGCGAGGAACTGGGGCATACCGTGGTCTCCGGCAAGGAACTCTACATCGAATACCTGGAACTCGACGAAGCACAAGGAACGTAAGCCATGCAAATCCCCGTCATCCGCAACATCCTTGAGGCCAACGCCCGCGTCTCCGACGATCTGAAACGGCTGTTCGCCGAAAAAGGCATCCTGGCCCTCAACCTCATGAGTTCCCCTGGGGCCGGCAAGACCACCCTCCTGGAACGCACCCTCACGGACCTGGCGTCCGAATTCTCCATGGCCGTCATCGAAGGCGACCTGCAAACCGACAATGACGCCCAGCGCGTGGCCGCCACCGGGGCCCAGGCCGTGCAGATCAACACCGAAGGCGGCTGCCACCTGACCAGCGCCCAGGTTCTGGCGGCCTGCAAGGAACTCAACCTGGACGGGTTGGACATCCTTTTTATCGAAAACGTGGGCAACCTGGTGTGCCCGGCGGAATTCGACGTGGGCGAGGACCACAAGATCACCCTGCTCTCGGTCACCGAAGGCGACGACAAGCCGGAAAAATATCCCCTCATGTTCAACATCTCCTCGGCCCTTCTGCTCAACAAGACCGATCTGTTACCCTATGTGGATTTCAGCCTGGAGCGGGCCTCGAACTTCGCCCGGGGCTTAAACGCGGACATCAAGGTCTTTCCCGTGTCCTGCCGGGCCCGGGAAGGCCTCGACGCCTGGTACGACTGGCTGCGCGCCGCCCGGGCGGCAAAAAAGGGCTGATGCGCGTCGCCTCCCCCAGGCGCGGCGTGACCAGCAGCGGACAACGACCAGTCACGCAATCGCCATGACAACCGGCGGCGATGTGGATAGTGTCGGGGCAATCGGCAACCCAAGCCCGCCAGGAGAAAACGACCATGAGCGAAAAAAACGTATTGTTCGAGTCCGAAGGCAAAGCCCTGACCTATGACGCCGGGGTGCTTTTGCGCCGTATTGCGGACGGCCTGTGCAAGGGACAGATCGAACTCGACGGGGAGTCGGAAGCTGTCTGCATCCCCCTGGCCAACGACGTATCGATGGAGATAAAGATCAAGGACAAGGCCAAAGGCGAGGCCTGCAAGCGGGTTTTGGAAATCGAGATGAAGTGGTTGGTTCCCAAGCCCGAATAGAGAACCTCCGGGAACATCCGGTTCGTTGCAGCCGCCCTGTCGTCAAGACGGGGCGGCTGTTTTCGTGTCCGGCCCGTCGAGGCTTCCGCCAACGCGGGAAGCCAGGCGCCCGCCGGGCAGGAAAATATGAAACGAACTTCCCCGGCCGACCTCGGATTCGGCCCAGATGCGGCCGCCGTAGTGCCGGATGATATTGCGGCAGATGGCCAGCCCAAGGCCCGTGCCCCGGGGCTTGTTCTCCAGGATGTCCCCCTGGGCGGACTGGCGGAATTTTCCGAAAATCGACTCCAGATCCTCCTTGGGAACGCCCATGCCCTCGTCGCTCACGGTCAGGCGCAGTCCGTCGCCGTCGCGGGAGGCCATGATGCGCACCACGCCCTTGTCCGTAAATTTGGCCGCGTTGGAGAGCAGATTGATGAGCACCTGGAGCATGCGATCCGGGTCGGCGTAGATATCCGGCAGATCGTCGGGCACATCCAGGGCCAGGCATATGCTGTGCTTTTCCTCGAAAAGACCGCGTACGGCGTCCACGCCCCTGGCCACCAGGTCGGCGACCGGGAGCCTGGTGTCGCGCCATTCCATCCTCCCGGACTCGATCTTGGACAGATCCAGGAAATCGTTGAGCAGCATGGTCAGACGGTCGCTCTCCTTGATGATGATGCTGAGGTTGCCGTCGATGCGCACGTATTTGCCGGTCACTCCCTGGCTGGTTTTGCCCAGGCGGGCCAGATCCTTGCGAATGAGCGAGGCAAAGCCCCGGATGGAGGTCAGGGGGGTGCGCAGTTCGTGGGAGACGCTGGACAAAAACGCGGATTTGAGCCGATCCAGCTCCAAAAGTCGTTTGTTGGCCTCAACCAGCTCCCTGGCCTTGTCCTCCAGGGCGCTGGTGCGCTCGGCCACCAGCCGTTCCAGCTTGCGACTGAATTCGGCCAGGGCCTCCTCGGCCCGCTTGCGGTCGGTGAGGTCGATCATGGACACGATGCACATATCCGTCCCGGCGATCATGGCCACGGTCAGGGACACATAGCGGATATCCTGGTCGCGTCCCAGGAACCGGCAGTCGATGCTTCCGGGCAGGGGGCGCTCGGCGCCCGCCCGTCTGCGAAAAAAATCCTCAATGGCCAGGGCGTCGAAATCCAGGGTGAAATCCTTCCAGTTTTTGCGATGCTCCACTTCCTCCCGGGAAAAGCCGGACAGCCGCTCGAATTCCGCGTTGACCAACTCAATGAGCGACGTTTCGGTGTTGACCAGGATCATGGCCGTGGCCGTGTTCAAAAAGAGGGAGCGGTATTTCCCCTCGGAGATCTCCAAGGCCTCCTGGGTCTTTTCCAGACGGTCGAGCATGTCGTTGATGCTGTCGGAAAGCCGGGCCAATTCGTCGTTGCCGGACAGAGCCACACGCCGCTCTCCTGCGTGACGGACGCCGATGGTTCCGGCCTGCCGTTCGAGGATCCCCAGGCGGGAGATCACCCGGCGCTCCAAAAAGGCCAGAAGCACGGCGGCGAAGGCCAGCCCGGCCAGAAAAATCGCGGCCAGGGTGTAGCGCAGCATGTCCTGCCCCTGGCGGTAGATGTCCCGGGGCATGGCCAAGGACAAAAGCAGGGCGGGTTCCCCAAATAGATCGCGGATCAGGGCATATCCAGCTGTCTCCGTATCCCCCGGGGAGGTCTTCACCACCGGAACGGGTCCATCCGTGGTGCGCAGGGCGTCGGCCGTCTTTGCGTCCAGGGAGGCTGTCGACATGAGGCTGAAGGAAAGATCCAGGCGGGTCAGCTGCGACAACCTGGACACCTCCATGTCTCCGAAGTGGCTTCCCATGAGCAGGTAGCCACGGTGCGGCCCTGTGGCGTCGCTTTTGAGGAGAGGATGGATGGCCACCAGATACGCGCCCTGGGGAAGAAGCAAAATGCCATCCTTGGGCGCGCCGTCCTCGACGCCAGAAAGGCGCTGCACGGCGGATTCACATATCTCGCGAAGCGGCGGCGATAAGGGCTCGGGCGCCAACTGACCGGGTTCCCTGAATTTTCCCCAGACCACGCTGCCGGTTACGTCGAAAAAAAGGATGATGTCGAGGTTTTGATGCACGAAGGTTTCCGGCGTGAGGTTGCTTTGGACAAATTCCTCGCCGGGTTCGACCACAAACGCATAGGCGTCGTCCCAGTTGGCCCAGTCCGTGGCCAAAAGCCCCAACTGGGCCAGGCGGGCCATCAGGGCGTTGACGCCCCGCTCCACGTTTTGTCTGGTGATCTCGTTTTCCAGGGACAGGAAGCGATCCAGGATGATGAACCGCGAGGTGGCGTATAAGGCCACGAGCAAAACAGCGAGGGTAAGCCCGGTCAGAAGGATGGTCGCACGGCGAAGTCCCATAAAAAACCTGCTCGAAATCGGATAGAAACCTCGTTCGGGACACCGGACGATTCCGCCCGGCCTGCAAAAACCGCCGCAAAACCGCCGGACGGCCTCTCAGGCGACAGGGGATTCGAACCACGTCGTTATCCCCGGTCGCCGTCGCCGCATAGGGAACGCTATACGGTACAGAGGCCTAATTGACCAGGGAATGGGTGAAAAAAAAGAGACCTCCCCGGCGTGACCCGCCGGAGAGGCCTCTGCGCCGTCACGGCCCGGAAACGAAGGCCCCTGCTGCGGCGTTTTGGAAACCAGAAAAACCGGGGAATCGAAAATACTTTCGATTCCCCGGGGCTGCAAGAAGTCACGAGCCGGAGGCGTCCCCGTACGGGACAGACGCTTAGGCTGTTTTCAGCGAGTTGACGGCCACGGTCAGGCGGGAAATGTTGCGCGCCGCCTTCTTCCAGTGGATGACCTTCTTGGTGGCCGCCCTGTCCAGCACCGAGGAAGCGGACAGCAGGGCCTTTTCAGCGGCCTCGGCGTCCTTTCCGGTCACGGCCTGGCGCACGGCCTTGATGGCGTTTTTGACCCGGGTCTTGACCATGCGGTTGCGGTCACGGGCCTTTATGCTCTGCTTATGCCTTTTGATCGCGGACTTATGATTAGCCAAGGATATCTCCTCCATTCATTGCGTGCTTAAAAAAAAGTCATTTAAGAAAAACAGCATCGCCTGTCAAGAGCGCAACGCCTGGATCACGTAAAAAAACACCCCGGCGGCCGGTCCTCCATCACACCTGCAAGGCCGCAAAATCCGCCAGCCGCGACAGGCGCGACACCAGCGACATGAGCAGATTCAGGCGGTTGGTCCGCAAGGCCGCATCCTCGCACATGACCATCACCGAATCGAAAAAGGCATCCACAAAGGGCCGCAATTCGTGCAACAGATCGAAGAGCGCCCGGTATTCGTCGGCGGCGAACAGCGCGTCCATGCGCGGGAAGACCTCGACGAACTTGTCGTGGAGCCGTTTTTCAGCCTCCTCGGCCAAAAGCGAGGTCACAACCGCACCGGTCAGGGGATGTCCGGCCTCGGCCCCCTGTTTGCGGATGATGTTGGCGGCTCGTTTGAAGGTCAAGACCGCCTGCCCGAAGTCCGGGGTGGCCGCAAAGGCGGTCAGGGCGTCGATGCGGGCCGAAAGCGCGAAGATGTCCTCGTATCCCGCCCCCACGGCCGCCTCCACCACCAGGGTGTCCCGGCCAAGACCCGTAAAATAGGCCCGCAACCGCTGGCCGAAAAAGTCCAGGAGCCTGGCCAGGGCATGGGTGGGGGTGGTTTTGAAGGAGACGCCCTGGTAGCCCTCGAAGGCCGCCTGGATCAGCTCCGGCAGATTCAGGCGCAGCCCATGCTCGATGACGATTCGGCAGATGCCCAGGGCCTGACGCCGCAGGGCGTACGGATCGGCCGCCCCGGTGGGAACCAGCTCCATGCCGAAACATCCGGCCAGGGTGTCGATCTTGTCGGCCACGGCCACGAGCGCGCCGCAGACCGTGGAGGGAATGGGACTTTCCGGCCCGACAGGCAGATACTGTTCGGCTACGGCGGCGGCCACCGCCTCGTCCTCGCCTTTTTCCCGGGCATAGATGCCGCCCATGATCCCTTGCAGTTCGGCGAATTCCCCAACCATCTCGGAAACGAGATCAGCCTTGGCCACTCGTCCGGCCCGGGCGGCCTGCGCGGCCAGGGACGGATCGACCATTCCGGCCAGACGGCCGCACAGCGCCTCCAGGCGGCGGGACTTGTCGCCCATGCTGCCGAGCCCGGCCAAAAAGACCACGCTCTCCAGGCGGCCGAGCCAGCCCGATACCTCGGCGGCCAGATCCGCCTCCCAGAAAAACCGGGCGTCTTCCAGGCGCGCCCGCAAGACCCGCTCCCAGCCCTTGCGCACCAGATCCAGACTTTGCCCCGGATCAAGTCCCAGGGTGGTCAGGAAGCAGGGCAAAAGCCGCCCCGTTGCGTCCTCGACCCCGAAGCTTTTTTGGTGGCTCTCCATGCTGGTCAACAGCACTTCCTTGGGAACCGCCAGGAATTTTTCGTGAAAACGGCCCATGGCCACCACCGGATATTCCGTCAGTCCCGTGACTTCCGCCAAAAGCGAGGGTTTGATGATGGCCCGTCCCCCGATCTCCGCAGCCAGGGTCTCGGCCTGGGAACGGATAATGGTCTCGCGCTCGGCCGGGTCCGCGACCACCTGGCCCTTTTCCCGGAGGATGGCCGCATGGGCGTCGGCATGGGGCACGTCGAACGGCCCCGGCCCCATGATGCGGTGCCCCCGGGTGGTCCGCCCCGAGACCACGCCCGCGATCTCAAAGGGGATCACGGCGTCGTCCAAAAGGGCCACGAACCAGTGGATGGGGCGGCCGAAGGCGAAATCGCCGCTGCCCCAGCGCATTTTCTTTGGGAAAGTCAGCCCCTTGACGCACCAGATGCAGATGTCCGGCAAAAGCGCGGCGGCGGCCTCGCCGCCGGTGGTCTTGCGCACGGCCAGATAGCGTCCCTTGTCCGTTTCCAAAACGAAGGCCTCGGCCATGTCCACACCCTGGGTGCGGCAAAACCCCAGAGCGGCCTTGCTGGGCGCGCCGTCCGGCCCGAAGGCCACCTTTTCCGGCGGGCCGCTGACCACCTCTTCCTCGCGGCGGGTCACGGCATCCATACCCGTGACGGACACCCCGAGGCGTCTGGCGGTGACAAAGGGGCGGATGCGCTCGAAGCCGATCCGGGCCTGGGTCAGACGTTGGGAAAAAATCGCTTCGATCTCCGAGGAAAGCCCGGATAAAAAGCGGGCGGGCATCTCCTCGAAACCGATCTCAAACAGAAAATGGGGCATGACCGGTCCTTTTTCGTTAGGCGACAAGCATGGGATAGCCGAGTTCCTCGCGCTGGGCGGCGTAGAGCCGGGCCAGGGACGAGGCCAGGGCGCGCACCCGGGCGATGTAGCCCGTGCGCTCGGTGATGGAGATGGCCCCCCGGGCCTGGAGCATGTTGAAGGCGTGGGAGCACTTCAGGCAATAATCGTAGGCCGGCCAGGGCAGCGCAAGCTCGCACAGCCGACGGCATTCGGCCTCGCAGGCGTTGAAAAAGGACAACAGCATGGCGGCGTCGCTTTTCTCGAAATTGTAGGTGGAATGCTCGAACTCGGCGCGGTGATGCACATGGCCGTAGGTCACCTGGCCGTTCCAGGACAGGTCGTAGACCGACTCCTTTTCCTGGAGGTACATGGTCAGCCGCTCCAGGCCGTAGGTCAGCTCCACGCTGACCGGCGACAGGTCGATGCCGCCCACCTGCTGGAAATAGGTGAACTGGGTGACCTCCATGCCGTTGAGCCAGACCTCCCAGCCCAGCCCCCAGGCCCCCAGGGTGGGCGACTCCCAGTCGTCCTCCACGAAACGGATGTCGTGGCGCGAGGGATCGATGCCCAGGGCCTTGAGGCTTTGCAGATACAACTCTTGGACGTTGTCCGGCGAAGGCTTGAGAACGACCTGAAACTGGTAGTAATGCTGCAGGCGGTTGGGATTCTCGCCGTAGCGGCCGTCCGTGGGCCGTCTTGAAGGCTCGACATAGGCGACCCGCCAGGGCTCGGGGCCGATGACCCGGAAAAACGTGGCCGGATTGAAGGTGCCGGCCCCGACCTCGATGTCGTAGGGCTGGGCCACCACGCATCCGGCGTCGGCCCAGAAACGCTGCAAGGTCAAGATGACGTCCTGAAAATGCATTCCGTTCTCCATGCCCCCGCGTGCCGGGTCTCCCCGGATGCGGCGGCGTCAGTTTTTGACAAAGGTTCCGTGTTCCCAGGAAAGTCCCAGGTGGTAGGTGACGAAACGATCCAGCAGCCGGGAGAACTCCCCCGCCGCCGCCGACGACGGGGCGAGCCCACCCCACGTCGCCGGTCCCGCCCGGCGCACGGTCTCCAAAAGCGTCACCGTCTCACGGCCAAGCCGGACGAAGGTTCCGCGCCCCGGCCGGTGGCAGGCCGGACACAAAAACCGCCCTTCCTCCACATGAAACACGGCGCCCGGCAGATCGGCGCCGGTCACGCCGCAGGCGTGACAGACGGACAGGGAGGGGAAAAAGCCCTGGTCGCAAGCCACCCTGGCCCGGAAATACACGGGAAAAAGCCGTGGCGGCGCGGGTTCGTCCGAAAGGGCCGCCAGGCTCTCCAGAAGCATGTCGTGAGCCGCCCGCGCCCCGGGAGGGGGAACCTCCACGGCCTCGAAAAATTTCAGACAGTTGACGGCCATGCCCAGGCGTCCCGGCTCCGCTCGCAGCCGACCATGTCCGTTGACGAGCTGCCCCTCCAAAAGGGTGTGGTAGGCCCGCCCGCTTTTGACCTTGAAATGGACGTGATTGAAGACGTCCAGACAGCCGCAAAACCGTCTACGGCTGCGGCAGCCTCCAAAGGCGAAGGCGGTATAGACGCCGCGCGAGGGCGAAAAAAGCCGCACCCAGGCATCTATTTCCCGAAAACGGCCCACCCGCAAAACGAGAGCCTTCTCGGAAAATTCCATTCCCCGCTCCTCGCGTCAGAACCATCCGCTGCATGCCGCACAGGCCTTTTCGGCCGCTTCCGGTCCACATGGACCCCGCACCACCGTACTCCCGTCTTCGCTACGGCTCCCCGGCGTCATGGCCTCAGGAATTGGGGAAACGGACGGTCTTGGCCTCACCCCGCTGGGTGCTCACGGGCATCTCCTGCCCCTCGTGACGGAAAATCACGCTGCTGGGATTGCCGAGCCGGACCTCGATCTTTTCCTTGTACGGCTCGGTCAGGGTCTGCCCTTTCTTGACGAACACCTCTTTGGGCTTGCCGCCGTCGACCGTCACAATGACCCAGCTGCCGTCCGCACCGGTGATCTCCAGGCTGCGGGAACCGGCCGGGCCTGCGGCTGCCCCCTCGGCGGGAGGCGTCGCTGCCGGGGCCGAAGAAGACGCCACGGGGGGCGCTGCGGGCGGAGCGACCGTCACGGTGGAGGGTGGCGCGACCGCGCCGGGGATGGCCTTTGCCGACGGCGATCCGGCCGGGGCGGCGGGCGCGCCGACAGGTGGTTTCGCAGTCATCGGCACCTGGGTCGTCGACGAGTTGGACGCGGCCTGCTGGGGTTCGCCGTTCCCCTTGGCCACGAATTTCAGCGTCTTGACCTCGCCCGGGCCTGCCTGCAACGGATAGTTCTTGTCGTCGTAACGGACTTCCACGCCGCCGGCGTTGCCCAGCCGGACCAGCAGGGACTCGTTGAAATTGCCGACGAACCGTTTCCCCTTGGTCAGCATGATCCCCTTGGTGGCGCCGCCATCCACCGAAACGTCGATCCAACATTCGGCCAGAGCAAGGATGGTCACGGAATGGGCGCCATGTTCCCCGAGCACGATATCCGGCGACAGGGACGGATCGGCGGGCTCTTCCGCATCCGCCGCCGATACGGCCTCGGCTGTCGGGGCGGCAGGCTCCGTTGTCAACGCAAGGGGCGCTCCAGGCGGACTGACCGCCAACGGCTGCGAGGATGCCGGTTGACCGGCGACGGGCGCTGTGGGCGTCATGCTTCCCGGGGCCGCAGTCGACGGGGCTGTCTCGGAAGGCGCCGTCACGGCCTGGGAATCACCCGCGCTCCCGGGCTTGATTTGGGAATCCTGATCCGGCAACGATCCCTTGGCAAGTCCGGGGGCGGACGCCTGGGACGAGGGGGCGGGGGGCGTCGTCCGCCCGGTATGAAACGGCGTCAATGAAAAAAACCACAGTACGGCCACAACGACAACCAGGATGGCGGCCGCCACGATGACGTAGCGCAGATACCCGCCCCCCCCGTTTCGGACGATCGTGGCCTGGGTGATCGATTCGTTCAATTCATGTTGCGGCGTCAGATTGGAATCCGGCATGACGCCCACGGCCTCTGAAAACGCATCGCCGATCTCTTCGGGATCAAGGTCGAGCAACTTAGCGTAGTTTTTGATAAACCCCTTGGCGTACACCGGATGGGGAAGTCCGTCCTTATCGCCTTCTTCAATGGCGATCAGGCAGGCTCTCCCTATCTTGATCCTATCGATGACATCATTGTCCGATAGGCCGCGTCGTTCTCGCTCCGCTTTCAGCAAAGCTCCCAATTCGCGTAAATCCATATTCGATTACTCCCTAAGCGTGAACGTGCAGGAACCATGAGGTTTCCCTGCTCGTTTTGCCTGTCTTCGGGGCAGTTCCCCAGAGGGCCTGCGGTCGGTACAGGGCCGCATATGCCCATCCTTCCGGGATAAAATGGCGAGACATGGCGCTACAGGCGGAGATCGACGACCGCCTTGGTGCGCAATGTATTCATATATTCCTGAAAAAGCTTCTCAAACTTGGTCCGAAACAGCATTTCATACACCTGGCCGCGCGCCTGCTCGAACGATTTGGACGAACTCGCGGGAGCAGGAGCGGCGTCGGCCGCCGCCGGGGCGTCGGACGTGGCCTTGCGAATAAGCAGCACGGCCTTTCCCTCCAGGGGAACCGGCTTGGTGACCTGCCCGGCTGGCGCGTCCTGCAGCGCCTTGCGCAGGGGCGGGGCCAGATCATCGGCAGACACGTCTCCGCCAAGGTCTCCCCCCTGCTCCTTTCCCGGGCCGATGGAAAATTTCCGGGCCGCATCCGCAAAAGACAGTTGCCCCGAGGCGATCTTTTGCCGCAGGGACTCGGCCTCGGCCATGCTGCCGACCATGATGAACCCGATGGCCCCCGGAGTCCGGCGGGCCAGGTTGGCCTTGGGATCAGGGATGTTTCCCCCCACCTGGTCGTAATACTGGCGCACTTCCTCGTCTGTGACCAAAATCCGCTTGTTGACCATATATCCGAGCAACTGGTGCTTGATGGCCTCTGTCTCCAAGCTTTTCTCAAACTCCTGCCGCGTCAGTCCTTCCTGGGCGAGCTGCTTCCGGAACTGCTCTTCGTTCATGCCGTTTTGCTTTTTCAATTCATTGATCTTCGTCGCGATTTCCGTCTCCGAGACGGTAATCCCGAGTTTTTCCGCCGCCTGTTTGATCAGGATGTCGTTGATCATGGAGTCCAGGACACGCTTTTGCAGCTCGATGTACTCCGGATCATTTTGTGAAATGCTGATTCCCTGGGCCTGGGCCAGCATTTTATTGAGTTTTTCGTTAAGTTCAAAAAGGGTGATGAGCTGGCCGTTGACCACAGCCACCACTCTATCGACAAGTTCGACGGCGTGGCTCTGTGCCGAGCAGATGAAGAGGCACAGGGCGATCACAAGGGAGGAGAACGCGCGGGACAAAGTATCCTCCGGCAGGCCGGGCTTTCCGGCTTCGGATGAAGGTTTGCACAATATAAAAAACGGGCAATGACGATATGCCCCTTGCCTCGCCTGGCGTCCGCCCCTGCGGACACGTTTCCCGGTTCAGCTATAGACGCTTTTGGCTGGACAGGCAATCCGCTCCCGCACACCTTCCGCGCCTGATGTGCAACCTCATGGGAAATCCATGGTTTTCACCTCGCGGGCCGAGGATTCCACGCGTTCCTGGCGATCCCGGAAACGATAGGTGATGTCGCTGGGGCTGCCGAAACGCACGGACAATCTGTCCTTGAAGGAAACCACATGGTTCTTTCCGCCCTTGATGTACACCAGGTCTTCTTTTCCGTCATCGACCTTGAAAATGAGCCAACTGGCCTTGTTGGCCAAAAATTCCACTTCCCCCGGCCCTGAGGGAACCACCTGCGCCGCCGCCCCGGCGGCCCCATCCGTCGAAGTGGCCTGGACCGGGTCGGTCGTCGGCTCGACAGTTCCGGCCTGCGGGGACGCCACGGCGGCAACATCCGGGACGGACGATCCGGCGGCGGGAGTTCCGGCGGCGGGAGTTCCGGCGGCGGGTTGCGCCGGGCTTTGCTCGGAAGGCGAATCCGTCGGGACCGGGGTTGCGAGGGGCAGATCGGCGGCCGTCTCTCCCGGGCCTTCACGTCCGGGCACCACGCGGACGACCTCCTGCCGGTCGCCTTGAGCCGGGGACGCCGCAGAAGGTGTGGCGGCGGCAGACGGCCCGGCGGGCCCGTCTTTTTCCGGCCCCGGTTTCACGCCGTCCGGCCCCTGCCGGTCGGCGAACCGATCCGCAAAGGATTTCGACACCTGGCCGGTATCGGCCAACTCTGCGGCATGCTCGCCTTTTCCACCCCCAACGCCGGGAAATTCCTTCTCCAGGATGTCCGGCGACGGAGCCTCCGAAACCGGGATATCGCCATTGTCCACAAGATGCGCGCTGACCCGGATGTCTGCGGCGGCGACTGCCCCGGCCAGCCATGCGGAAAACGCCTCGTTGCGTTTTTTCTCCGCCAGGGCCTTTTCCACCAACGGATAGGCGGTGGCCGGGTCCAGAGTGAACGCCGGGGTCTCCCCAACCAGGACCAGGGCCATGGCCTCCCGCTTTTCCTGGACCACCGGGCTGGCCTGACCGGGTTGAAGCTTCCCCAGAAGGGCCCGCCACGCCTCGGGAATCAACTCCCGGGGAAGGCGCACCTCCTGGATGGAGGCCGCATCCGGGGTCGGCTCCCGGGGAAATGTCCGCCCGGAATCCCGCTCACGCAGGGCCTCGGCCACACGCTTTTTGTCCGGCCCGCGCACCAAGAGAAAGGTCACCAAGGCCGGGCGTTGGAACTGCGCCACATGTTCCTTGTAATAATCGGCGGCCTCCTGCACCTCGACCCTGGCCTGGTCCTTGAGGATCATGCTTACGAATTTGTCCATGACCGCCCGGGTCAGCAGGCTCTCGCGCCACTTTTGCGGATCGATGTTCTCCTCGAAGAGCATGCGGTCAAAGAGCTCTCCCGGGTAATCGGCCCGTATCTCCGCCTCCAGGCGGGCCAGATCCTCGTCCGTGACCGCCCCCCCGGCCTTTTGCAACTCCTCAAGCATCAGTTCGCGGATGATCAGGTCGGCCATGATCCGGCCGTAATCCCGGCGCAGCCCTTCCACCGAAGGGTTTTCCGTGGCCACAAGGCCCATGCCGCGCAAATCGTGGTTGAATTCGAGCTGCCCGAGGGTCACGGGGCGGCCGTTGACCGTGGCCACCACCCCGGGTGGTTCCGCTTTCCGGTCGCAGGCCCACAGCAGGGCCATGACGAATAAAAGGGCCGGGAAGAGAATGTATCGGGGAGAAAACGTCATGATGTTCACTTTCCATCCGGACTTGCGGCGCATAGCGTGGCCAATTCCCGGGCCGCCTCGGCCAGTCCGGCGCGAAGGCCGCCCTCGGAAAGGCGCATCTCCAGTTTCGCCGGGGGCACAAGCCTCGCCCTGGCGCCGTGGGCATTGACAAAGGCCACCAGATTTTCGGCCGAAACCGCCCCCACCGCACCCGGTCGCGTTTCCCAGGACAGGGACAGTTTGGACGCGGTCACTTCGGCACGGGCCACCTGGAGCCTGGCCAGAACCTGCTTGAGGGCCAAAACGGAGATGAAGTTCTCCACCTCCTCGGGCAAGGCCCCGAAACGGTCGCGCATTTCAGCGGCCATCTCGGCCAGACCCGATTCATTGTGTGCCGTGGAAAGGGCTTTGTAAAGACGCAACCGATCCTTGGGGTCGGACACGTAACCTTCCGGGATGCGGGCCGACACGGCTATGGTCAATTCCGGGTCCGTGCGCTCGTTTTGCGGTTCCCCGCGCAGCCGTTTGATCTCATCATCGAGCATCTCCAGGAACATGTCCAGGCCGATCCGCGAAATCTGCCCGGACTGCACCTCGCCCAGGATGTTGCCCGCGCCGCGCAGCCGCAAGTCCTCCATGGCCACCTGGAAGCCCGCCCCCAGAAAGTCCATGTCCTGGATGATCCGCAGCCTTTTCCGGGCCACTTCCGGGATGCCGTCCAGGGAGGGAACCACAAAATAGGCATAGGCCTGAAGCGACGAGCGTCCCACCCGGCCGCGCAACTGGTAGAGTTGGCCCAGGCCGAACATCTGGGCCTGGTCCACCACCAGGGTGTTGGCCCGGGGAAAATCCAGTCCCGATTCGATGATGGCCGTACACACCAAAACATCGATCTCGCCATGCCAAAATTCGTGCATGGCCTTTTCCAGGGCCCCCTCGGCCATCTGGCCGTGGGCCATGGTCACCCGGGCCTCGGGGACCAACCTTCTGACGAAGGCCGCCGTCTCCTCCAGGCCGCGCACCCGGTTGTGCACCCAAAACACCTGGCCCTGGCGTTCCAGTTCGCGGCGCACCACGGAACGCAGGAAATCCGAATCCCGCTCCACCAGAAGCGTCTCCACGGCCTTGCGCTCGGGGGGCGGCGTCTCGATGACGCTTAGGCCCCGGATGCCGGAAAGCGACAGTTGCAGGGTGCGGGGGATGGGGGTCGCCGTGAGCGTCAGGACGTCGATGTTTTTGCGCAGGGCCTTGAGCTTTTCCTTGTGCTTGACCCCGAAACGCTGCTCCTCGTCCAGGATGAGAAGCCCGAGTGCCGGGGCCTCCACATCTTTCGACAGCAGGCGGTGGGTGCCGATCAGGATGTCGATTTCCCCTCTCCTGACCCCTTCCGTCACCACCTTCTGGCGTTTTGGCGGCACAAAACGGCTGAGCATTCCCACCCTGACCGGAAAATCCCCCAGGCGCTTGCTGAAGTTCTGAAAATGCTGTTCGGCCAGGACCGTGGTGGGACACAGCATGACCACCTGCTTGCCGTCGAGCACGGCCCGGAAGGCCGCGCGCAGGGCCACCTCGGTCTTGCCGAAGCCCACATCGCCGCAGACCAGGCGGTCCATGGGCTCGGGGCGTTCCATGTCGGCCAAAACGTCGGCAATGGCCTTTTCCTGGTCCGGGGTCTCCTCGAAACCGAATCCGGCCTCGAACTCCCAGTACAGTTCGTTGAGCGGCCCGTAGGCATAGCCCTTGGCGACCTTGCGAAAGGCGTACATCTCCACCAGATCCCGGGCGATCTTCTCAATGGCCTTTTTGGCCTTTTCCCGGCCGAGCTTCCAGCGGTTGCCGCCCAGGCGGTCCAGGGCTGGATCGATCCCGTCGGGCCCCTTGAACTTCTGGATGAGCGATATCCGGTCCACGGGCACGTACAAGCGGTCCTCGCCGTCGAAATGCAGCAAAAGGTAGTCCCCGCCCGCGCTGTCCACGGTCATCCGGGCCAATCCGTCGAAACGGGCCAGTCCGTAGTCGCGGTGAACCACCAGATCCCCCGAGGCGATCTCGTCCTGGGAGGCGATCCCCTTGAACCCGCGCACCCTGGAGGCCCGTCCGGACTCCTCCCCGCCCTCGGGGCGCAGCACATCCTCGGACAGGATCAGCGTCCGGTTCCAGGTCAATTCCATGCCCTGGCGAAGCGGTGACACCAGGGCGAAAAGCCCCGTGCTGCCGGGGTGGTACTGGGTGGAGAGGGAGATGCCCTCATGTTCGATCATTTTCAAAAACTTGGTGCGCGAGCGTTCCCCATGAAACGACAGCACCACCTGGCGTTTGGACACGGCCCAGTCCCGCAGACCGGACATGAGCGCCGACCACGGGCGCTTGTCCTCCCCGGGTTTCCAGAACAGGTCCGAAAACCGCTCCAGGCCCTTCTCCGGCATGTCCGGGCCATGTTTGCCGTGCCCCAGCACCAGATCCTCGAAGAGCACCTGGCGTCCGGCCAGCCACATCTTGCGGGCCATGCCTCCGGGCCAGCACAGCCGGGGCCCGGGCCAGCCGAATCCCCGCTGAGCGGTCTCGGCCTCCAAAAACTGCTTCCAGCCGAATTCCACCTCTTCCAGGCGGGAGCGCATGCGCGAGGCGTCATAAAGCATGTACACGGCGTCCTTGGGCAGATGATCCGTCAAGGACGAGGGTTTTTCATAAAAAAGGCCGGGCCAGATGGTCCCGTCCCCGGAGTCGAGCTTGTTCTCCAGGGCCGCCTTGGCCTCCCGGCGCAATTCGCCGGTCACGGCCATGGATTCCCACAGTTCCCCGGCAACGGCGCGCGAGGCGTCAGTGAGCACGGCCGGGGCCACGGGCAAAAGCCGCATGTGCGGCAGTTCGGCCTGGGAACGCTGGGTGGTGGGATCAAAGGTGCGGATATATTCGATGGTGTCGCCGAAAAATTCAAAACGCAGGGGCAAGGCGTACCCTGGGGCGAAGATGTCCAACACGTCGCCGCGCACAGCCACCTCGCCCGGCGACTCCACCATGGGCTGGCGGCGATAGCCCCACAGGGCGGCCTGCTCCAAAAGGAGCTCCCGGGACATGTCCTCCCCGACCGCAAGCTCGATGGAGCTTTCCTCGATCACCTGCCTGGGCGGCCATTTGGGCAACAGGTTGTCCACGGTGAAAAGACACAGGCGAGGCTTTGCCGTGGCGGTCGCGAAATTGAGAAAGGCAAACCGCGCGGCCCAGGCCGAAAGGGACGGGGCGGCCGGAGGGAAGGTCGGCAGGGCCTGCCAGGGGGCCTCGGACAAGGGATCGTCGACCGGAGACAAGAGCAGGGAAAAGAGGGACTTGAGCCGGGCCAGCTCCGGCGCTCCCGGGACGATGACCACCACGGACGACCCTGACGCCAGCATGTCGGCGGCCAGAAAGGCCAGGGTGCCGGGGCCGCTTTTGTACACCCCAAGCGAACTCCCCCGGCCATTCAAAAAATCTTTGATCTCGGACGGATACTGCAAAATTCCCGCACTCCTTCGGGCAACAAGATGAAAGGCCGCCGTCGCGAAAAACGACGGCGGCCATACTCTCGATGAAAACGAAAGCCCCGGGACAGGGCCATACTCGGCGCGCGGTGGCGACGCAACAGGAAACGCCGGAAACTAGATGCCCGTCAGGACATCGCGCTCTTCGCCGGACAAGAGGCGGTCCAGATCAAGCAGGATCAGCAGACGATCTTCCAGCTTGCCCACGCCGCTGATGTATTCCGATTCGAGGCCGGAAACCACGGGAGGCGGCGGCTCAACCGTGTTGGAGGGGATGCGCAGCACCTCGGACACGGAATCCACCACAAATCCCACGATCATGTTGTTGATCTCGATGACGATGATCCGGGTGTGCTTGTCGTGGTCCCTGGTGCTCAGGCCGAAACGCTTCCGCAGGTCGATGATAGGGATGACCTTTCCGCGGAGGTTGATGACCCCCTCCACAAAATCCGGAGCGCGAGGCACCTTGGTAATCTCCATCATCCGGATGATCTCCTGGACTTTCAGGATATCCACTCCGAATTCTTCCTCACCGATGCTAAACGTCACAAGCTGCATCAGTTCGGCGTCCTGCTTCTTCTGGGTTTCATCCATGGGGTATCCCCTTCTCCGGATTACCGGCGCATGCGCCGTTCATGCAAACTGATCCCGAAGCCTCGACTCACATACTCCTAGCCCGTTTTATGATCCCTGGCAATGCTTGGAGGCCCAAAAATCACTGCCCGGAACGCTCCTTGGCCAATTCCTCCGGGGACATGCTCCAGAAGGGAAAACCGTCCTTGGTGCGGCGCACCTTGAGTTCCACATCCTCGGCCTTTTTGATCTTGATGGCCAGGATGACGTCTTTGCCGTCCACCTCGGCCCAGGCCCCGACCACCTTGACCATGTCCCCTTCCTTGAGCCCTATCCCGGACAAATCCACGGCGGACTTCGGCCCCAGATGTACGGTCTCCTTGTGCTTGTCCTTTTTGTCCTCAATGAGCAGGCCGATCCCCGGGGCCATGCCCGGCATGGGCACGATTTCGGTGATCTCGAGCACCCTGCCCTTGAACGAATCGGATTCGCTGACATCAAAGAGCTTGTCGTAGACGCCGCCCTTCTCCCATCCGGCGATCCCGGGGTCTGCGGCGTGGACCGCCACTCCGACCAGGAAAAACAGCATCGCCGCAAAAAGGCCTGTCGCCGCGCGCATCATCGTGGACCTCCCGTGCCCTGGGCCGTCGCCGCACCCGGGGTGTTCCTAATTTTTAAAGAATCCGTCCTCATAGACGGTAACGGCCGATCCGTCCGGCATGACGGCCCGAACCCGTTTTTTTTCCGTGTTGACCAGATCCCAGTGCAAGGCCGAGTCGTTAAACCCCAATTCCGCCTTCCGCTCGGCCGTCAATTCCGCAGGATTGCCGTCGTAAGTGTCGGAATAGGAGCTTCCCACGGCGATGTGGCAGTTTCCCCACGCGCCGCCGAAATTCTCGTCAAACAGGGTGTTGGCCATGAAGGTGTCGATTTTGGAGAACCGCTTGTCGGTCAGGGAGAACTCCCCAATACGGCAGGCCCCCTTGTCCATGGCCAGTTGCTTGGCCACGAAGGCCGCCCCTTCCTCGGCCTGGGAGGAGACGGCCTCGCCGTCCCGAAATTCCAGGCGCACCCCGCGCACGTAGTTGCCGCTGCGATACGACGGCTGGTCGGCATAATAGACCCCCTGCACGCCGCGCCAGTCCGGGGACAGAAAAAGCTCGAAGCTGGGGATGTTGTGGCCGGAAATGCCTATCCAGCGCCTTTTCTCCCCCGGGGTGACCTTCAAATCCACATGTTCCGACTCCACATGGTAATGGGCGGGTTTTATGGAATTGAGCCAGGCCTTGATCTCTGCGGCCTCGGCGTACAGGGTCTTCCATTTGCCCACCGGATCGGCCTCTTTCAGGAAGCAGGCCTTTTTGATCTGGTCGGCGTACTGCTTGACGGACAGACCGGCCTTGGCCGCCAGTTCCGGGGTGGGATGCATGCACAGGGTCCAGCCGAAATCCCCAGCCTCCTCCCGGCCCACCAGGATGTCGCGCAGGGGTTTGCGGGCCACGGCGGCCTTGGCGATGCGCTTGGGGTCGATGTCGCTTAAGTGGGTCAGGGATTCCGGGGCCAGGACATGGATGGCCCCGTTCAAGTTCTCGTTGAGCGTGGCCTGGCCGGGAACCTGGAAGACCAGTTGGCCCTCGTCGGCCTTGGCGTAGAAGGCGTGCTCCATGCGGAAGGTCGGGATCATGCGGGCCACGGGATGCATGCCCCGGTCCATGATCCGGGCGAACAGGGCCTCGGCCAGGGTCACGGCGGCCAGGTCGTACTGCAATAAAATCACGTCGCCGGCGTGAAATCCCGAGAGCCGGGAGGTATCCAGGCCCCACATGAGCACATCGGCGTATTTTTCAATCTGGGTCTGCGTGAACACTCGGTTCTCCATTTTTCTTCGTATTCTATCCTGAACATGTCCGGGCATCAAGAGGCCGCCCCCTCTTGCATTCGTCACCCGGCCGTAACCTGCCTATCGGATACTGACGGCCGGTCTCAACCAGGACCGGCCCATTCCGGCATCAAGGACCACGGCATGCTCGTCTTCGCCCAATCCGGCTATTTTCATGACCTGCTGGACAGCTTCGCCCTGGGGGTGGTCATCTTAAACGCCCGGGGACGCGTCTATGCCGCCAACACGGCCGCCGCCGCCTTGCTCGGCCACTCCCGGGAAGAGCTTCTCTCCGATCCGGCCGTGGCGGCGGACGTCTTTCGCCGGACGGACAATCCCAAGGCCCTGCGCCGCTATCTGCGCACGGCCCTGCGGCGCGAACATCCCGGCGGCCCGCTTCGTCTGCAGTACCGGGCCCTGGACGGGACGTCCCTGCACCTGTCCCTGACCTTCTCCCATCTTGTGGAGAACGAGAAGGTCTTCGGGGTCATGCTCCAGATCACGGACGTGACCGAGATCATGACCCTGCATGAGCGGGAACGCCGCATCCTGGACGAAAAATACCGCGTGGAACGCGAGCGGGTGGAGAGCCTGCGGGCCCTGTCCTCGGCCGTGGCCCACCAGTTGCGCAACCCGGCCATGTCCATCGGCGGGCTGACGGGCCTTTTGCTCAAAAAAAGCCCTCCGGACGACCCGGCGCGACCCTTTCTTCAGGCTGTTCTGGAAGAGTCCAAACGGCTTGAGGCCATCGTGGCCGCCGTGGGCGAGGCCACCCTGCCCCTGTCTCCCCAGACGTCCTGCTTCTCCCTGCGAGATCTGGTCCAGTCCAGGCTGGCCCATGTCCGGGCCGTGACCGGGGAACGCGGACTGTCCGCCGTCTGGAACCTGCACGGCGACGATGGCCGCCTGTGCCTGGACGAGTCGCTCTTGGGACAAGCCCTGGACGAGATACTGCTCAACGCGGCCGAGGCCTCACCAAGCGGCGGCCGGGTGGATGTGGCTCTTTCGGCGCACCGTACGGCCGACGGCCACGCCGACCATGCGTCCATCACCGTCCGGGACCAGGGGCCAGGCATCGCGGCGGACATCATCCCCTTTCTGTTCGATCCATTTTTCACCACCAAGGCCGTGGGAGTGGGCATGGGCCTGTGCCGGGCCAGACGCATCATGGCCGCCCTGGACGGCGAGATACGGGTGGACAACCATCCGGACGGCGGGACCGTGGCCATTCTCCAGGTGGCGGGGGCCCCCGCCCCAGACGACGACGCCGATGCCGAGAAGTCCCGGGAAGCTGCCGTCTGAGCCAGGAGACGCCCCACCCGCTCCGCCCCGTCCCGCCCCGCTCCAGTCCGGTCGGCCCGGCTGACAAGTCCACCTGACCGCCCCGGCAGGGGTCGACCACGGGGGGGGCAGGGCGTACCCGGCCATGCCGTCAGGCATCCCTTGCTTTTCTACGCCAAATGGATACAATGCCTCGTTTGAGCCTGACGCTTCTGGTCCAAAGGGATGGGATGCGTCGCGTCTTTGCGCGCCACAGGGGCCTTTCCGACACCAAGCAGAGGGAGAACATATGCCCAAGGAAGATGCGATTGAAGTCGACGGCATCGTCGAAGAGGCGCTGCCAAACGCCATGTTCCGCGTGAAGCTGGAAAACGGCCACGAGGTGCTGGCCCATATTTCCGGGAAAATGCGCAAGTTTTATATCCGCATCCTGCCCGGCGACCGGGTCAAGTGCGAACTGTCGCCCTACGACCTGACCCGGGGACGCATCACCTACCGCCTCAAGTAGCGGCCCCGGACCAGGATCGAAACGCCGCCGGGCCGCGCGCTCCCGGCGTCGGAGAACCCCTCATATCTCCGACAGAAGTTCCGTCAGATCCCTGTTCACCTCCAAAAGCCGCTGCCGCAGATCGGTCTGGTCCGTCCAGGGCTTGGCCGACAGATCGTCCAGGCGTTGGCGCAGAAGCGCAAACTTGCCTTCCGTGTCCGCAAGCAGATACGGCCAGTCGATGCGCGGCCAGGCCTTTTCCGGATCGGCGGCGACCTTGGGCTCCGCCCCGGGTTGCAGGGTATATTCCTCCAGATAGTCGGGAACCCGCACGGACACCTTGTATTTGTCCCGAATGAGCCCGGCCAGGGTGGTCAGGGCCTTTGTCTCGCCGTGGATCAAAAAGATCTCCCTGGTTCCGTCCTTTAAGTGGTCGAGCCATTCCATGATCTGGCTTTGCCCGGCGTGCGAGGAAAAACCGCCGATGGTATAGATTTTGGCGGCCACGGCCACCTCCTCGCCCAGGATGCGGATGAACGGCGCGCCGTCCACGATGCGCCGTCCGGGCGTCCCCATGGCCTGATAGCCCACAAACACGATGCTGGCCCCGGGCCGCCACAGGTTGTGGCGCAGGTGGTGCTTGATGCGTCCGGCGTTGCACATGCCGCTGGCGGAAATGACCACGGCCGGGCCGTCCAGGTCATTGATGGCCCGGGACTGGTCCGTGCTCTGGGTAAAACGCAGATTGGGCAGGGCCAGGGGATCTTCCCCCTTGTCGAGGAAGGCCCGGGTCTGATCGTCCAGATATTCGGGATGGCGGCGAAAGATCTCCGTGGCCTTGATGGCCAGGGGGCTGTCCACGAAAACCGGCATGTCCTCGGGGAGCATGCCCTCCTTGCGCAAAAGATGCAGGCAGAAGATGATCTCCTGGGTGCGCTCCACGGCAAAGGCCGGGATGATGACCTTCTCCCGCAGGCCGTAGCTGCGGGCGATGGCCTCGGCCAGTTCGGCCCGGCTCTGGGTCTCGTTTTTATGGTTGCGGTCGCCGTAGGTGCCTTCCACAAACAGGTAGTCGGCGTGGGCCACGGTGCTGGGGTCGTTGACCAGAAGCTGGTTGGGGCGTCCCAGATCCCCGGAAAAGACCAGCTTGGTCTGCGTGCTGTTTTCCTTGATCCACAGTTCCACGAAGGCCGACCCGAGGATGTGTCCGGCGTCGCTGAAGCGGGCCGTGATCCCCTTTGCCGGGGAAAAGTCCTGGCCGTAGGGCACGGGTTTTAAAAGCGGCATCACGGCCCGGGCGTCGGCCATGGTGTACAGGGGCTCGGCCCGTTTGCCGCCCCGGCGGCGGCTGGTGCGATTTTTCCACTCGGCCTCGGACTCCTGGATGTGGGCGCTGTCGGCCAGCATGATCTCCAGCAGGTCGCGGGTGGGCGGGGTGACGTAGATGGGGCCTGAAAACCCTGTCTTGACCATGCGCGGCAAGAGCCCGGAATGGTCCATATGGGCGTGGGTGATGATGAAAAAATCCATCTGCCCGGGATGGTAGACGGAGGTGTCCAGGTTGCGCCGCTCAATGGCCTCGTTGCCCTGATGCAGGCCGCAGTCGATGGCGAAACGGCTGCCCGCCGCCTCAAGGGCGTGGCAGGAACCGGTGACGGTTCCGGCGGCGCCCAAAAATCTGATCTTCATTCCAGCTCCTTTGACGTCGCCGGACAACCGGCCCGGCGGCTTGAAATGCGTCGGCATTGCAGGCACAATCCCAGGACGTGCTGCAGGACCACGTCGTGGTTTTACAGCCCTGAAGCCTTGTTTTTATCCCAGGCGGCGGGAAATGAAAAGACGCCGTCTTCCCGTCGCGCCACCGCCCAGACAAGGAGAACGCATGAACGGTTCCCGGCAATATCTCATCGACGACCTGTCCATGAAAGAGTCCTGGCGGCTCTTCAAAATCATGGCCGAACTTGTGGACGGCTTCGATTCGTTAAGCGACATCGGCCCGGCCGTCTCCATCTTCGGTTCGGCCCGCATGACCCCCGACGAGCCCCTGTACCAACTGACGGAAAAGCTGGCCGGGCTTCTGGCCAAGACCGGGTACACGGTCATCACCGGCGGCGGCCCGGGACTCATGGAGGCCGCCAACAAGGGGGCGTCTGCGGCCGGAGGCACCTCCGTGGGCCTGCACATCCACCTGCCCTTCGAGCAAAAATACAACCAGTTCCTCAACCTGCGCTGCGACTTCCGCTACTTTTTCGTGCGCAAGGTGATGTTCGTGAAATACGCCATGGCCTATGTGGCCATGCCCGGCGGCTTCGGCACCCTGGACGAGCTCTTCGAGGCGTTGGTGCTCATCCAGACCCACCGCATCAAGCCCTTCCCCATCATCCTCATGGGCTCGGACTACTGGGGCGGGCTCGTGGACTGGCTCAAAAAAGAGGTCATCACCCGCAAATTCCTGGGCGAAGAAGACCTGGACATGTTCCGCGTCTACGATACGCCCGAAGAGGTGGTGGCCTTCATCAAGCGCCACGTCATCATCTGAGGTCCGGTATGGAAACGCACCTGCACATCCGGGACGTCGCCCCGGAAGCAAGCCTGGGCGCTGTCCGGGAGCTTTTCCGGGAATACGCCGCCTCGTTGGGGTTCGGGCTGGAGTTTCAGGACTTTGAAGCGGAACTGGCCGGGCTGCCGGGGCGCTATGCCCCGCCCGGCGGCTGTCTGCTGGTGGCCGAGGCCGGGGACGGCCCGGTGCGCTTCGGGGGCTGCGTGGCCCTGCGCGATCTGGGCCGCGGCGTGTGCGAGATGAAACGACTGTATGTGCGGCCCTGGTTCCGGGGCCAGGGGTTGGGGCGGCGACTGGCCGAGACGGTCATCGCCCGGGCCAAAAACATGGACTACGCCAGCATGCGCCTGGACACCATCGCCACCATGGCCCAGGCCAACGGCCTGTACCAAAGCCTGGGATTTTCCCCCATCCCGGCCTATTGCCCAAATCCCATCCCGGGGGCCCTGTTTTACGAACTGCGCCTGGCGCCCGCCGCCTGAGGGCCGGGGACATTCCCAAACGCCTCCGCAGGGTCGTCCGGCGTCCCCAGTCCCGACAACAGGTCGCTGACCTTCCTGGCCTTGGTGATCCCGAATCCGGGGAGCGCCGCCAGGTCTTCCAGACTGGCCCGGCGCATGGCCGCCACCGTCCCGAAATGCGCAAACAAGAGTTTCGCGGTCTTGGGGCCGACCCCGGGCAGGCTTGCCACCTCGCTTTTCAGGGCCGTCTTTTTGCGCGCCCGGCGTTGCCCGCCCAGGCAAAAGGCATGGGCCGCATCGCGCAGGCGTTGCAGAAACAGCAGTTCCGGGCTGCCCGGGGCCAGGTTCACGGGATTTTTCCGTCTCGGCAAAAACACCCGGTCTTCCATGTCCGCCGCACTGCGGCCGGACTTGGCGATGGAGGCCAGGGGAAAAAGCCCGGCCTGCCCGGCCTCCTCCATGGCCCGTTCCACGGCCCGGATCTGGCCCTTGCCGCCGTCGATGAGCAGCAGATCGGGAAACGGGGCGCCCGAGGCCAGACGCCTGGGCACAAAACTGGCCAGGGAAAGGTAGTCGTCCGAGGAACCCTGAAGCTCCGGAAAGGCGTAGAGGCGGTAATCGGATTTCTTGGGTCGGCCATCCTCGAAGACCACGCACCCCACCCGGACATCCGTGCCGCCCAGATGAGAAACGTCCACGGTCTCGATGCGCCGGGGGGATTCCGCCAGATGCAGGGCCTTGGCCAGCCGGGCGGACATGGCCGCAAAATCCGCCTCCCGGCCCCGCTCGGCAAAGGCCCGGGCCGCGTTGACCTCGGCCAGCTCCATGAGCTTGCGCTCGTTTTTGCCGCGCGGCCCGGCCAGCTTGACCGGAGCGCCGCGCAGATCGGCCAGGGTCTCGGCCGCAAGCTCCCATCCGCCGTCGCCGTCCTCGCCGGGCATGGCAGGCGCGGATACGGCTGCCTCGGGCAAAAGGATGCGCGGCGGCACATAGCTCTCGGCACGGTAAAACTGTCCCAAAACGCCCCGCACGGCCTCGGCCGCATCGGCCGGATCCAGATTCGGCCAGTAGAAATCCCGCTTGTCCAAAAGCCGCCCCTGGCGCACGAAAAGGATGCTGGCCCCCAGCCCCCGGGGGGCCTCCTCGCCGGGCTCGGAACCGTCCCGGGCCTGGGCGCGGCTGCCGCCCGGCCCTGCGGACAGACCCAGCACGTCAAGATCCACCGGGTCCGGCAACACCGCCGCCTGTCCCTCCACGGTCTTTTTCACCGCCCGGATGAGGTCGCGCAGCTTGGCCGCCCGCTCAAAATCCAGATTCTCCGAGGCCATAAGCATCTCCCGCTCAAGCCCTCGCAAAAGCTCGCCCGAACGGCCGGACAAGAAGGCCTCCACCCGGCGCACCAGCTCCATGTATTCGTCCCGGGGCACCTCGTTGACGCACGGGGCCAAACACTGGCCGATGTGCTGGAACAGGCACGGCCTGACCCGGTTGGCCAGGGCCTTGTCGGAACACTTGCGCAGGGGGAAGGCCCGGCCGATCTCCTTCCAGGTACGCCGGGCGGCGGCGGCCGAGGTGAAGGGGCCGAAATAGGCGCTCCCGTCGCGCTCCACCTTGCGGGTAAACGTCAGGCGCGGATAGGCGGCGTTTTTGTCGAGCTTGAAAAGGATGTACTGCTTGTCGTCTTTTAAGACCACGTTGTAGCGCGGCCGGTGCTTCTTGATCAGGCTCGATTCGAGCAAAAGGGCCTCTTTCTCCGTGGCCGTCAAAAGCACATCCACCGCCGCGATGCGGGCCACCAGGGCCCTGGTCTTGGGGGTGTGCCCGGAATCGGCCCGGAAATAGGAGGAAAGCCTGGAGCGCAGGCTTTTGGCCTTGCCCACATAGAGGATTTTCCCCTGCGCCCCCTTCATCAGGTAGACGCCCGGGGAGGCGGGAAAATCCGTGGGCTGGAAGTGAAAGGACCGGGAGCTCATGGCCTTGGGCCGCGACTCCGGGAGGGCCTCACAACTGATTGACGATGAGTTTTTTCCACAGGGAGTAGGCGTTCCGGGTGAGGTGGATGCCGTCTTCGGTGAAGTTGGGGCCGAGCTTGCCGTCGTCGGCCACAAATGCCGGATAAAGATCCAGATATCTCACGAACGAGTTGAATTTTTTGCACATATCCGACAACTTCTGGTTGACGGCCACGATGTCGTCGTTGTTGATGCGCGCCACCCGGGTCGGCAGGATGCTCTGCACGTAGATCTTGGTGTAGGGGGAGACTTCCTGCACGCGCCGGATCATCTTTTCATAGTTCTCCACGATACGCTGCCCGGCCCCGATCTCGTTGACCCCGATCATGAGGAACATTTTCTGGGGTTTGCGCTGGGCGATGGGCTCAATGCGCCCGAGGACATCGGCGCTGGTGGAACTGTCGATGCCCTGGACGTAGACGCGCTCCTGGCCATCGAAGATTTTGTAGTAGTCAAAGCCCCTGGTGAGGCTGTCCCCGCAAAAAACGATCTGGAGGGACAAAAGGAGGGGTACGACAGGATTCATCCGGCAACGGCTCCCTGGTATGGTGTGGTGGAATGCATGGTCGTGGCGAATCCGGTCGGCCGGGTGGAGACTCCAGGGCCGGCTCCGGATTGGCCCGTGGAACATGCGAACGTCATGACAACAGCGTCAGTGATGAAAGTATAGGTCGCCACGGCGGGCTGGTCAAGCCTGGGCCCCGGCAGATTTCATGCGCAGGGCGCGGCCCGGACGGGAAGGGCCGCCCTGGCCGTGGAACAGGAGGCGGCTACTTCTGGACCTTTTCCCAGTCCTTCATGAACGTCTCCAGCCCTTTGTCCGTCAAGGGATGCCGCGACAGCTCCCGGATGACCGCAAACGGAATGGTGGCCACGTCCGCGCCGCACAGGGCGGCCTCCAGCACGTGCAGGGGATGCCGCACGCTGGCCACCAGCACCTGAGCGGCGAAGTCGTAATTTTTGAAGATGGCCACGATCTGCTCCACCACCTCCATGCCGTTTTGCGACAGGGCGTCCAGTCGGCCCACGAAGGGGCTGACGTACGTGGCCCCGGCCTTGGCCGCCAGAAGCGCCTGCAGGGGATGGAAGACCAGGGTGACGTTGGTGTCGATGGCCTGGGCGGTCAGTTCCTTGACCGCCGCCATGCCGTCGAGGGTCATGGGGATCTTGACCACCACGTTGGGGCCGATCTTCACCAGTTCGTTGGCCTCGGCGATCATCTCGGCCGTGGTCTGCCCGATGACCTCCAGGCTCACGGGACCGGGCGTCTCCCGGCATATTTTTTCGGCCAGGGTGCGCCAGTCCCCGGACTCCCGGGAAAAAAGCGTCGGATTGGTGGTCACCCCGTCGATGAGCCCGTAGGCCCGGGCCTGGCGGATCTCGTCCAGGTTGGCGGTATCGAGAAAAAATTTCATGGCCTGTCCTTCACGGTTTCGGAAAAAGGCGTCAGGCGTCCTTTTTGGCGTCCCCGGTCTCGGACCCGACAGACGCCGTGTCGCCCTGCAACATCTTCACGTATTTTTCCCGGCACTCATAGCTGCAAAAATAATGCACCTTGTCGCCCTCGCGCACCCGGATGTCGCCATCCTTGGAGACAAAGGCCCCGCACATGGGATCCTTGACCATTTCCCCGGTGGCCAGCAGGCTTTCCTTGTCCTCTTTCTCCTGGGCTTTCTTGCGCTTCTTGTCTCCCGTGAAAAGCTTCCACAGGATGAATCCGGCCAGGATGAGGATGAGCCATCTATACATAATGCCTTCCTTTTCGTTTCAAAAAAAGACCTCTCACGGACCTTGGAATATGCTATTCCCCTCGATTTTGAAAGGGATTTTCGTAAGCGCCGCGCCGATCCCCTCCCCGTCCGGAAAGACCAGGGCCGGGGCGATGTCGCCAAGCGGAACCAGCACGAAGGCCCGTTGGCGCATGCGCGGGTGCGGCAGGGTCAAGACGTCCGTGTCGCGAAGCGTGGTCCCGAAAAGCAGCAGATCCAGATCGATGGGCCGGGGGCCGAACCGCTCCCGTTGCCCTTGAGACGGTCTGCCCATGGCCGCCTCCACGTCCTGAAGCGCGCCCAATAAGGATTCCGGAGTCCAGGACGGACCAAGGTCCAGGGCCGCCACCCGGTTGTGGAACCAGGGCTGGTCGGCCTTGTCCTGGGGCTCGGTGACATAGCACGGGGAAACCGCCGCGACATGCACGCCGGGCAGTTCCCCCAGTCGGCGAAGGGCCTCGTCCAGGGCGGCCCGGGCATCGCCCTGGTTGGCCCCAAGCCCCACATAGGAGGTGGTTACAGGCTGGCGATCCGTGACAGGGCCTCCTCAAGGCGCTGTTTGCCCACCGTCAGGGCGATGCGGAAAAAGCCCTCGCCGGGCGCGCCGAAGCCGTTGCCCGGGGTGACCACCACGCCGGTGTTTTTGAGCACCCGGGACACGAATCCGGCCGAGGTTTCGCCCGCCGGGACGCGGCACCACAGGTAGAAGGAGGCGTCGGGGGTGCGGCAGTCAAGCCCCATCTTGCGCAGGGCGGGCACGGCCAGATCGCGGCGTTCCTTATAGATGGCCCGGAACGAGGCGGCGTACGGTTCGCCCTGGGTCAGGGCCGCCACCCCGGCCTCCTGCACGGCCTGAAAAATTCCCGAGTCCACGTTTTCCTTGATTTTTCCCAGCCCTTTGACCAGACTTTCGTTGCCAACCGCCATGCCGATGCGCCAGCCGGTCATGTTGTAGGTCTTGGACAGGCTGTGGAACTCAATGGCCACGTCCTTGGCTCCGGGAATCTCGAAGATGGACAGGGGCTTTTTGGCCGCGTCGAAGTACATTTCGGTGTAGGCCGCATCAGAAACCAGGATGGTCCCGGTGTCCCTGGCCTTTTTCACCAGCTTCTCGTAGAATTCGCGGGGAGCCGTGGCCCCGGTGGGGTTGTTGGGATAGTTGACGAAGATGACCTTGGCCCGGTCCCACTGCGCGTCGGAGACGGCGTCCAGGTCCGGCAGAAAGTCGTTATCCGGGGTCAGGGGCAGAATCAGCGACTCCCCCCCGGCAAATCCCGTGGCCACCGGATAGACCGGATAGTTGGGCGAGGCGATAAGCGCCAGATCCCCGGGATCGATGAAGGCCAAGGGAAAATGGGCGATGCCCTCCTTGGACCCGATGAGGCTCACCACCTCGTTGTCCGGGTCCAGGTCCACGCCGAAACGGGTCTTGTACCAGTCGGCCACGGCCTTGCGGAAGGACAGAAGACCCGTATACGAGGGGTATTGATGGTTTTCCGGCTTTTTGGCCGAGGCGTGCAGGGCCTCGATGATGAAATCCGGGGTGGGCAGGTCCGGATCGCCGATGCCCAGGGAGATGATGTCCATGCCCTGGCTTTTCACTTCCGCCTTGAGCCGGTCGATTTCAGCAAAGAGATATGGGGGAAGTTTGGCCACGCGGTCGGCGAGTCGAAACTGGGTCATGCGGTTGCTCCTTTCCAGCGGGATGTCGCGCCCGGTTGCCGGAGAAACAAACAGCCAGCGGCGCGGTGTGGGTTCATAAAAAGAGGTGGCGTCCCGTGTCAATGAAAAGGCGGCCCGGGCCGCCCCCGCCGCACCGTGCGGACGCCCCCGTCGTCCATTCCATGGTGGACCGCTACCTGGAGCATCTCCTGGTCGTGAAGGGCCTTTCCGAAAACAGCCTGTCCGCCTATTCCCTGGACCTGGACGTTTTCCAGCGGTTTCTGACCGAACGCGGCGGCGACATCGAGGCCGTCACCGACGAGACGATCTTTCTTTATCTGTTGCATCTGCGGCAACGCGGCCTGTCCAGCCGGTCCATGGCCCGGCGCCTCTCGGCCCTGCGCGGCTTTTTCGCCTTCGCCGTGGACGAGGGCCTGCTTGCCGAGAGCCCGGCCGCCCTGGTGGAGAGCCCCAAGCTGCCGCGCATGCTGCCCGACGTTCTGACCACGGACGAGGTCGCTGGGCTTTTGGCCGCCCCGGACGTGAACACCCCGCTGGGATTTCGGGACAAGGCCATGCTGGAACTGCTCTACGCCGCCGGGCTGCGGGTCTCGGAACTGGTGACCCTGACGCCGCTTGATTTCGACGCCCAGACCGGGCTTTTAAAAATCTTCGGCAAGGGCTCCAAGGAACGCCTGGTGCCCATCCACTATCTGGCCCAGGACATCTGCATCCGCTACCTGCAAAACGTGCGCGGGGCCTTCAAGCCCGTGGAGCACTTTTTTTTCCTCAACCGCTCGGGCAAGGGCCTGACCCGCCAGGGGGTCTGGAAGCTCATCAAACGCTACGCCCTCCAGGCGGGCATCACCAAGGACATCAGCCCCCACAGCCTGCGCCACTCCTTCGCCACCCACCTCCTGGAAGGCGGCGCGGACCTTCGCACCGTGCAGATCCTGCTGGGCCACGCGGACATCAGCGCCACGGAAATCTATACCCATGTCCAGTCCAAGCGGCTGCTGGCGGTCCACGAGGCCTACCACCCCCGCTCCCGGCTGGGCGGAAAAAAATGAACGCCACCCCTGAAAAAACCATCCCCAAGGACATCCCGATGCCCACAGTGGTCATCACCGGCCACACCAACGCCGACTTCGACTGTCTGGCGGCCATTGTCGCCGCCGGCAAGCTCTATCCCGACGCAACGCTCATTTTTCCCGGCAGCCAGGAAAAAAACCTGCGCCACTTTTTCATCCAAAGCGCCACCTATCTGTATAATTTTAAAAATTTCAAGGATATCGACACCAGTCGGACAACCACCCTGGTCATGGTGGACACCCGCCAGAAAAACCGCGTGCCCCATGTGGCCCCGCTTTTCGACAAGCCGGACCTCGTCATCCACTGCTACGACCACCACCCCGACTCCGACGACGACGTGGTCCCGACCGTCTCCCTGGTCAAGCCCTGGGGCTCCACGGCGGGCATCCTGGTCAAGGAGATCCGCGACCGGGGCCTGACCGTGACCCCGGACGAGGCCACCATCATGGGCCTTGGTATCTATGAGGACACGGGCTCGTTCACCTTCAACTCCACCACCGAGCACGACCTGGCGGCCGCCGCCTGGCTGCGGGCCTCGGGCATGGACGTCAACGTCATCGCCGACCTCATGACCCGGGAACTGAGCAGCGAACAAATCACCATCATGAGCGGGCTCATCGAATCCGCCGCCACCCACGACATCAACGGCGTGGAGGTGGTGGTGGCCGAGGCTTACTGCGAACGCTACGTGGGGGATTTCGCGCTTTTGGTCCACAAGTTCCTGGACATGGAGAACATCCGGGTACTCTTCGCCCTGGGGATGATGAACGACCGGGTGCATCTGGTGGCCCGCTCCCGCAGCCCGGACGTGGACGTGGGCCGCATCTGCGCCTCGCTTGGCGGCGGCGGCCACGCCTACGCGGCCTCGGCCGCAATCAAGAACAAGACCATGACCCAGGTCAAGGAGGAGCTCTTCGCCCTGCTCTATTCCCAGATCAATCCCCAGATACGCATCCGACAGCTCATGAGCCGCCCGGCCATCAGCGTGGCCGAGAACGAGCGTATCGCCCAGGCCGCCGAGATCATGACCCGCTACGGCCTAAAGGCCCTGCCCGTGGTCAGGCCGGGCACCAAGACCTGCGTGGGCGTCCTCGAGCACGACATCATGGACAAGGCCGTCAAGCACGGGCTGGGGGAATTCGCCGTGGACGAATACATGATCCGCGACCCGGCCACGGTTTCGCCGGATACGGACCTCTATCCGCTCATGGAGATCATCCTGGGGAAGCGGCAACGGCTGGCCCCGGTGGTGGAAAACGGGGAACTGGTGGGCGTGGTCACCCGCACGGACCTGGTCAACACCCTGGTCCAGGAACCGGCCCGCATCCCGGAATCGCTTTTGCCCGAGCGCAAGCGGGAGCGAAACATCGCGTCGCTTTTACGCGAAAGGCTGCCCAAGGAGATCTTTACCCTGCTCACGGACATCGGCGAACTCGGCCGGGACAGGGGGCTGGCCGTCTATGTGGTGGGCGGATTCGTGCGCGACCTGCTCCTGCATCAGCCCAATTTCGATGTGGACCTGGTGGTCGAGGGCGACGGCATCGCCTTTGCCGAGGCCATGGCCAAGGCGTTTCACGGCCGGGCCAAGTCCCATCCCAAATTCAAGACCGCCGTGGTGGTCCTGTCTGACGGCAAGCGGATCGACGTGGCCACGGCCCGCCTGGAATATTACGAATACCCGGCCGCCCTGCCCACGGTGGAGCTGTCGTCCATCAAGATGGACCTCTACCGTCGCGACTTCACCATCAACGCCCTGGCCGTACACCTCAATCCCGAACGCTTCGGCGAACTGGCCGATTTTTTCGGGGCCCAGCGCGACATCAAGGATCGCGTGGTGCGCGTGCTGCATTCCTTAAGCTTCGTGGAAGACCCCACCCGCATCCTGCGGGCCATCCGCTTCAGCGAACGCTACGGATTCCGCATCGGCGCGCAGACCGAACGACTCATCAAAAACGCCCTGCAACACAACTTCTTCCACAAGCTCTCCGGGGCGCGCCTGTTCCACGAGATCAGCCTCATCCTCGGGGAGGAAAACCCCCTGTCCTGCCTGCGCCGCATGCAGCAATACAAACTCTTGTCGGCCATCCACCCCCTGCTGGCCCTGGACACAGCCAAGGAAACCCTGCTGACGGCCACGGACAACGTCATCAAGTGGTACCGGCTGCTGTACATGGAACAGGCCCCACGGATCTGGCTGGTCTTTTTCCTGGGCCTGTGCTCCGGACTTGACGACGAACAGTTCGCTACCATCGCCAACCGCCTGGGGTTCACGAAAAAAATGCTGGCGGAACTCGGCAGCCTGCGCCACGCCGTGCGCAAGACCGCCCACCGCCTCTACAACTGGGAATACCTGAAACTCCCCGTCAGCGAACTGTACTTCCTCTTAAACGGCCTCTCCCTGGAGGGCCTTCTCTACCTCATGGCCCGCAATCCCAAAGAATCCATCCAGAAACACATCTCCCTGTACCTGACCAAGCTGTGCGACACCCAGATCGAAATCACCGGCGAGGACTTGCAGATCATGGGCGTGGAGCCCGGCCCGCGCTACGGCCGCATCCTGCGCGCCGTCACCGCCGCCGCCGTGGACGGCGTGGCCGTCAGCCGCGAACGGCAACTGGAGTTGGCCGGACGCCTGGCCCGGGGCGAAATTTCCGACGAGCCGCCCGTGTGGGACGCGCCCGAGGCGTGAATGGGGGCCTGGAGGCCATCCCTCGACATCCCGGGACGTTGTGCGTAAAAAAGCGCCCGTTGCTGATGAAAAAAAGAAAACGAGGTCGAAATGCCCTGTCCTTTGTTTGTGTGTAACAGCCCGGACGCGTTCGGGCCTGTGCTTGACCGTCTGGCCGCCCGCAACGAGCCGCCGCACGGCGAAATCGCCGAACGCACCGCCGCCATCCTGGCCGATGTGGCCGCACGCGGCGACGCGGCGCTCGTGGACTATACCCGGCGCTTCGATTGTCCGGAGTTTACGGAGGCCATGATCCGCGTACCCGAGGCCGACATCGCAGCGGCGGCGGACGCGGTTTCCGCCGACGATCTGGCGATCATCGCCGAGGCCGCAGACAACATCCGGCGGTTCCACGAGGCCCAGGTGCAGCGTTCCTGGTGGATGACCCAGCCCGACGGCACGCTCCTGGGGCGCATGGTTACCCCCGTAGACAGGGCCGGGCTCTACGTCCCCGGAGGAGTCGGCGGCGAGACGCCGCTCATCTCCAGCCTGCTCATGAACGCCATCCCGGCCCAGGTGGCCGGTGTGGCGCGCATCGCCGTGGTCTCGCCGCCCCGAAAGGACGGCTCGCTCAATCCCAACATCCTGGCCGCCGCCCATGTCCTGGGGCTGGCCGAGGTCTACCGGGTGGGCAGCGCCTGGGCCATCGCCGCCCTGGCCCATGGCACGCGGACCATCGCCCCGGCCGATGTCCTGGCCGGGCCCGGCAACATCTACGTGACCACGGCCAAGCGCCTGCTCGTGGGCACGGTGGGCATCGACATGATCGCCGGGCCCAGCGAAATCGTGATCCTGGCCGACGACACGGCCAACCCGGACTGGCTGGCCGCAGACATGCTCTCCCAGGCCGAACACGACCCCCTGGCCGCCTCGGTGTGCCTGACGACCAGCGAGCCGGTGGCCCAGGCCGTGCGCCGCGCCCTTGAAGCGCAGCTTGCCGCCCTGCCCCGCAGCGACATCGCGGCCCGGTCCCTGGCCGATTTCGGGCTCGTGGCCGCCGTGGCCGACCTGGACATGGGAGCCCGGCTGGTCAACCGCATGGCCCCCGAGCACCTGGAACTGGCCGTGGCCGACCCCTTCGCGCTGCTGGGAAAGATCCGCCACGCCGGGGCCATCTTCATGGGGCACATGTCGGCCGAGCCCGTGGGCGACTACTTCGCCGGTCCCAACCATGTGCTGCCCACCATGGGCACGGCCCGATTTTCCTCGGGCCTGTCCGTGGCCGCTTTCTGCAAGGAATCGAGCGTCATCTCCGCCTCGCCGGAATTCGTCCGGAAACACGGCGCGAAGATCGCCCGGCTGGCCCGCCTCGAAGGCCTGGAGGCCCATGCCCGATCCATGGAATGCCGTTTTGTAAAATAACGACCCCAAACCGCCCCAAAACGCCCCAAACCTCAAGGACGATCCGCCATGAACGTGGTGACCACCACCGATATCAAGGAATATCCCCTGGCCTCCCGGGGCAAGGTACGCGATATTTACGAACTGTCCCCCGAGACGCTGCTCATCGTGACCACGGACCGCCTCTCGGCCTTCGACGTGGTGCTGCCCGACCCCATTCCCCACAAGGGCATCATCCTCAACAAAATCACCATCTTCTGGATGAACCGCTTCGCCGGGCTGATCGGCAACCATCTGCTGGCCACCGAGCCCGCCGATTTTCCCGCCGCCCTGGCCCCTCACGCCGACATGTTGCGCGGCCGGGCCGTGGTGGTCAAAAAGGCCAGGCCGCTGCCCATCGAATGCATCGTGCGCGGCTACATCACCGGGTCCGGCTGGAAGGACTATCAGGCCACGGGATCGGTCTGCGGCCACGCCCTGCCCGAGGGCCTTGCGGAATCCGCCATGCTGGCCGAGCCGATTTTTACGCCGTCCACCAAGGCGGACCTGGGCAGCCACGACGAGAACATCACCCTGGCTGCGGCCAAAGACCTGGTCGGCGTCGAGATCTTCAACCAGGTGCAGGACATCTCCATCGCCCTCTACTCCGCCGCCCGGGACCATGCCCGGCAGCGCGGCATCCTCATCGCGGACACCAAGTTCGAGTTCGGCCTGACCGACAACGGACTTCTGCTCATCGACGAGGTGCTGACCCCCGACTCCTCCCGCTTCTGGCCCGCCGCTGGATACCAGCCCGGACGCGGCCAGCCCAGCTTCGACAAACAGTACGTGCGCGACTGGCTCACGGACATCGGCTTCAACAAGAAACCGCCCGCGCCGCATATGCCCGAAGAAGTCATCCAGCGCACCCGCTCCAAATATATCGAGGCCTACGAATTTCTGACCGGCGGGAAATTCGAGATTTAGCCCGCCGGGGGGAACCTTTTTTGAAAAAAAGGTTCCCCCCGGACCCCTCTCCAAAAAACTTTGGCGCGCTTCGCGTCCGCGTGCGGGTGCAGGCACTTTCTCCGAACCACCTTGGTTTTCGCTGGCGTTTTCCGGAAAAGCTCCGCTTTTCCGGAAAACGCCAGCGATACCAGGGGGTCCGGGGGAAATGATTTCCCCCGGGCGGGGTTCGGGGCGGCAGCCCCGACGACCATTCCTCCGCCGGGTGGAAGAAAAAACTTGACCGTACGGCCCGCAGGGTTTAGTTATCCGCTTCTCGCGCGCCCGTAGCTCAGCTGGATAGAGCGCCGGACTACGAATCCGTAGGCCGCAGGTTCGAATCCTGCCGGGCGCACCATCAAATCTCAAGGGGTTAGGACATCAGGTCCTAGCCCCTTATTTCGTTGAGCCAACCAAGAATGCCAACCTGGAGTTTTCACCCGTTGCAAGAAGTCTCAAATTGATATATCATCAAAAGTCTAAGTAATCATAAAAATTAATAACAATTGATTGAAATAAAGGCGACTAAGCAATGACAAGGTATTCAAAGGTAGAAAAGAAAAAAAGAAGTGGAGCTACTTTCACTCCTGAAAATCTTTCTAAGTTTTTATCAAAAAAGATAAGCAAACTTTTAACCAAAGATAAAAATGAAGAAATCAATATACTCGATCCAGCTGTTGGGGACGGACAACTGCTATTTTCAATGGCAAATGAACTTAAAAGCATTGGTTACTGCAACATAGTTCTACATGGATTTGATACAGATAAAAATTCAACAGAAAACTCCATTAGAAAGCTCAGTGAAATAGTTGCAAAAGAAAATATCCATATAATTCACAAAGATTTTTTAGAACATGTCCTCGAAAGCTCATCCTACCTACCCCTGTTTCAGGAAAATAAGTTAATAAAATACGACATCATAATAGCTAACCCGCCATATGTAAGAACACAGATAATGGGCGAGATAAAAGCCAAACAACTATCATCATCATTTGACTTAAAGGGTCGCGTTGACCTCTATTATCCATTTATCCTGTCGATTGGAAAAGCTTTAAAAGAGGGTGGAGTAGCAGGCATAATTACATCAAACAGATATTTGACAATAAAGTCTGGAGCTTCAGTCCGACGTGAAATAAGAAAAGTGTTTTCACTAAAAAATGTTTATGACTTAGGAGATACGAAGGTATTTGATGCTGCAATTTTGCCAGCAATCATGATTTGCGGATCACCAAGTAGAACGCATCACAACAATATTAATTTTAGTTCAATTTACGAAACCGATGAAACATCAAACATTAAAATAAATGATATATTTGAAGCCTTTGAGCATGAAGGAGTGGTAACGCTTAGTGGTGAAAAGAACTATTTAGTCAAAAACGGTATATTGGATGATGGAGGTGATTCGAGCAATGTATGGCGACTGTCAACCAATGCCTGTGATGAATGGTTAAAGACAGTAGAAGAAAACACTTGGTGTAGATTTGAAGATGTTGGAAAGATAAGGGTTGGAGTTAAAACAACTGCTGATTCAGTTTTCATCAGAGACGACTGGGAATTTATTACTAACAATAAACTTCCAGAGCTATTAAAGCCACTGATCACACACCATCAAGCGAGAAGATTCAAAGGATTAATAACAAACAAAAAACAAAAATTTATTCTTTATACGCATATAATACAGAATGGAAAAAGAACAGCTATTAATTTAAATGAATACCCTAAATCAAAAGCCTACCTCGAAAAATTTAAACTTGACCTAGAAAAAAGAACTTACGTAATTAATGCAGGAAGACAATGGTATGAAATATGGGTACCACAAAATCCTGCGCATTGGGAGAACCCCAAATTGATTATGAGGGACATCAGTGAAGAACCTTGCTTTTGGATGGATTTAGATGGATCTGTTGTTAATGGAGATTGCTACTGGATGATAGCCGACAAGAAAACAGACAAAGACATCCTATGGCTGACATTAGGAGTAGCAAATTCAAAGTTTATCGAGACTTATTATGATAAAAGATTTAATAATAAACTTTATTCTGGCAGAAGGCGATTCATGACTCAGTATGTAAAAGAATTCCCCTTGCCGAATATTAATCTGAACGAGGCCCAGGAAATAATAAGGCTTTCAAAAGACCTATACCAAGAGGCTTCTTCAGATAACATAAAAGATATCGAGACAAAACTAAACAATGCTGTTTTAAAAGCATTTAACATCAGCTGCTAAAAAAATTACTCGGCAGTGGTAGTTGTATCTTTTTATTGACTATCTTCCCTTCAAAACGAGGAAACCGAGAGAAAAACTTCTCTCCGCTAGAAAGATAAAGGTTAGTTAAAGTTACAATCCCATCGCGTATGCTTGCATAAAATAAAGCATACCTAACGTCACAGTGCCTGACTTTAACACCAAAATCATTTTTTATATCTAGCTCACTTGTGTCATCAGGGCAAATAAGTCCTAGATCAATAGTAGGAGATGTTTGAAGTTTGACCTCTAAGAGTTGATTTTTTAAATCAGGGAATTGCCCGTTATCTTCATAAGATTTATAACCAAGCGATAAGCAAATCAACTTATGAAGCTCAAACCCTCTATTTCTTTCTTGATCAAAACCCAAGTCGGCAAATGAAGTCCCAATCAAAGAGGTAAGTTTGTCGAAAATCGACCTTATTGAAAGAAAAGACTTTTTTGAAGGGTTGTCGACTGGTCTTAATTCTCCAAGGTTTACATATGGAAAGCTATTCACAAAGGTATTGATCCTTTCAGTATCAACACTTGAAATCAATTCAGATTTATCTTTTACTGATGTAAGCCTGGCTTGATACTTGGTAGTCAGTGTCCCGGTCTTGTCATAAGCTGCAAGCTCTTCACCGAGTAACACCTTAATTCTACCAATTCTTGTGTTGTCTATTATTTGAATAATTACATACCTTCTTGATGGCGAAATTTCTTCATTCCAAATTTGTAAATTATTACTTTTCTGAGAATAAGTATCAAAATCTTGACCTGGAAATCTTGGTTGTGTCTTTGTAAACGAGCTAGGAACGTCATAACCAAGTGCTCTACAAACAGATTCTTTAATAACTTTTGATCTAGTCCGCAGAGGAAGGTCGCCTATGCTAAGCCCGTACAGTTTTTTGTTAAGGATATATTCGAGTTCTTCACGAGGTATCCAAAGCTTGCTATCATCATAACTTATATTATCATATATAGATATCTTAGATTTTCTAATGTTCTCAACATAAAATGCAGATTTTGCTTCGATGTCCATGCTTGTCAGCTCCTGTTCAGAGATGACTAGCACTATTCCCTAATCCCTGTCTAACATTTAGTGATGAGTTTTCAAGTCAATAGGATTTATTAGTAATACCATCCGATTTTAGGTAAGCCTCCAACCCCAATCCCTGCCTACCCCCTCCTGGCCCTTCCTTTGCTTTCTCCTGAGGTTTTTCTGCGAAGGCTAGGGTTTGGTCCTACCGTTGGGTCAAAATGGCTTAGGAGCGAGAATTGCACCGACGTCCGTTTTGGCTTCCAGCCCAGTTAGCAAACTTTTTCATCTTCTAGTGCTAGAAATATTTTCAAATTCACTTAGGAGAGCACAGGCAGTTGACCAGCAGAAAGATAGGTGGTAAAAATTATAAAACTAAATAAGGAGTGAAGGGTATGATTGAGACTACTGGAAACATTGTCCCTGAAGTTAAAGCTAAAAAAGTACAAGTTTTGCGAACCCTTACACAAAAAGAAATAGAAGAGATCGCCGACAAGCTAATAATTAAATGTAAAGATATGAAAGAAGGTGATCCTATTAACCCAAAAGACATTGCAAAAGAATACAATATCTCTCTTTCTCTTGTTGACAAAGTCTACATAAAGGCTGTTCTGAAGGGTATGCCGTTATTCCAGCTTCAAGAAGTTGTCAAACAAAAACCAAAGTCAGATCTTCCATTCATTAATTCTAGAATGAGTGTGATGATCGGAAAATCAACAATTATTGACCTTAATGAAAAAATACCGACAAAAGAAAAGCATTTTAAAGCTAATGACAAATTTAATGTAGAGCTCCAAGGGGACAACATAGTACTTATTCGTATTGTTTAATAATCAAAAACAGCATATTCCCTTTTATTGCAAGTTTATAGAGATATAGACCTGCAAAGGAGGGTTATTATGTCCAAAAAAGAATCACAATCTGTTCTTTCCACAGTCAAGGTGAGAAGTACTGAGTCTAAGTTTGACTCATCAAAGCTACGTCAACTTATTGAGCAGAATAAAAATGCCGATGAGATGATGACTGCTTTAAACATCAAGCACAAACAGACATTAAAGCAATACCTTTTAAAATTGATAAGTGTTGATCGGAGATTTTATGAAATATCTGGCTTAAACACCAGAAACAGCAAAACTCTAGTCATTAATTCCAAGGGAGAGATTAAGATCAAAAAACATATGATCGACTTTCCTGCCAATACATACAGCCCAGGTGTTCAATTTGACATTGAAGCAGACAATGAAAAAATTGTCCTCCGTCGGGTAACTACTGACTAACACTCTTCAAGTCGCGTCTTCTGGCGCGACTTTTATTTACTCAAGCTTAGGCTTCCTGCATTTTTGTTTTAATTAACAATGACTATCAAAAATCAGGGGATAACAATTAGTAATATGACTTTTATTTGACATAGTTATTATATAATAAACTTGTTTCCACTAATTACTTTGAAGAAGTCTTTTTCAAACGGCAAAGAGGTAAAGCAACTGTCGGGATCTACATTAAAATCTTTAACATATTTCCGAACAATCCTAACTCCTCCTCCGTCTTCATTGCTATTAAATGCAGAGAAAAAACCTACTTCAAATAGTCTCCCCTGAAATTGATTTAATATTATCATAACTTCTTTGTCTTCATGATTTACTAAAGTCTTTTTCATAAATTTTTTTAATTCGAACATTTTAAATGTCCAGTCGGAAAATATCATTTCAGCACTTAGGCTTAGAGCTGTTGACATTTTATTGATATTTCTCTTTTGAAAATACCTTCTTTTCATTCTCATTTCTAGTCGAACTGGCTCACCAAACTCATCCTTCTTATGATATATTTTTGCACCTTTAGTGCTGCTTTTTCTATTGTCATTAAGATATGTTGTTTCATTATATGCTAATGAAACAGCCTTTCCAGGGTTCTTGATATATGAAGTTATTTGCAACAATCTTAACAAGCTCAACTGGTCACTTGATATGATGTCTATAGAAAATTCAACCTCGCTTATTCTGTAAGCAACCTTAAAAGTAAACTCAATAAAATTAACAAAACGAGAAGACGGATGATGAAGAGTGAGAGATGTTCCAAAATACATATTATTAATGAACACGAGTCTCAATGTGAGTCGATAGTATGCTCCATCGACTAAGCACTGGATATAAAATAGATTTCTCTTGTGCTGATGGCGTGTGCTGAAAGAACGGATAATGTTCCAGGCAGTATCAAGGGGAAGATCGAGATGAGAAACGAATATCCGTACATAATCAATTGAATAGGAGAGGGATAATTCAGAGAAACAAAAATTTCGGTTCCGGTGGATATAATTATAGTATTCATTGAAATTGTTTACAATTGAATGCACCTGGAATGATGTGTCTTTCATTGTTGTTTTTATTATATCAGGTTCTTTAACATTAATATCTATGTTTTAATTTTCATTTCATTTTCAACAATAACCTAAAGATATTTAGGATAAATCTATTCAACTAGACGCTGGAGGTCTATAGTGATCTATCAACTTGGCAAATCCATCCAAATTGTTAGCATAATTTTAAGGTCTCCATTGACCAAGGAGATTGTCTTAGCTGTTATCGCAATAATAATAAAACGAAAGCTCTAGGGCAACCCCTGAGAAGTTGGGAGTCTTGTTGACTTCCTTCTTCTTTGTTTCAAACGGCGATTATCCTACCCCTTGTCCACCTGACATTTTCAATAAAAAGTTAGAGATATTTTAGCTTATCCTTACAATGTCCGTTTTGTATTAGAAACGGACTTACACATCATCCTGGCAATTAATCCTTTATATCTTATGGTGTTAGAAATTTAAAAGCTCTTGGACTTTCCCGAGTGCTTTTCCCAATGGTTGTTTATATCATCCTGGTCACTAAAACAATCTTTCAGGAGGTCAAAATGAGAGTCGAACCCATTACCAATCCCAAGCACATCAAGGCTATTAAAAAGCTTTTGAATGACAAACCTAGGGACAGACTTCTTTTCATAATGGGAACCAATAGTGGTCTCAGGGCACAAGATATCCTGTCGTTAAAAGTTTCCGATGTAAAGGGGCTAAATGTTGGAGACAGAATAACCATAAAGGAAAAGAAGACTAAAAAGTATAATGTAATAATCATAAATGAAGAAGTAAGCGAGGCTCTTAGCTACTTCTTCGAAACCATCAACCCTAAAGATAGTGACTACCTATTTAAGAGTCGCAAAGGGGCTAACTATCCACTTACAACTTTCAGGGTCACTAGACTTGTTCAGTCTTGGGTTGACGAAATCAACCTGAACATTAACGCAGGAGCACATACACTTAGGAAAACATTTTGCTATATTCAAAGAACACAATTTGGTGTACCATGGGAAGTCATATCAAAGAGGTGCAACCATTCATCTCCTTCTATCACAAGACGTTATTTAGGTGTGAAAGAAGAAGAAGTTGAGCAAATACTCTTGAATAATATCTAACCCAAGGGGGGCTGTCCCCCTTTTCTTTCTTCTGATTTCAAAGTACCATCAAACAACCGGAGTAGTCAATATGAGCGTCCATGTCCGAGGGAATTCTTGGTTTGTAAGGTACAGAGATACCAATAAAATTCAGCAGCAGAAGCATTTCGGTGTCGGCCCTAAAGCTAAAGCGAAAGCCGAGGCATATGACCTTGAAATCAGACTGTTAAAAAAAAGAGGACACAACCCACAAGGTGTCCAGGACAAAGAGATGAATATTCAAGACCTCTACAATGCATATATTAAAGATTATGAACAACTTGGCAGAAGTCAAACACAAATAAGAAACCTAAACTACTTTTTTAACAACAAGGTGTTTCCAGATTTTCCGAAGAAAACAATTCAAAAGTTAACACATGATGACATGCTTAACTTTGCCATTAAGTATAAAGACTTAAGCCAATCAACTAGAAACAGATATTTTATGTATTTAAAAGCATTGTTTAATTTTGGCATAAGACATGAGTTGATTAAGAATAACCCACTTAAGCACTGGAAAAAACCTAAAGAAGAACCTAAGAAGTTCCAGATAAATGACGATGACCTTGGCATAATCCTAAAACATTCTATGCCACACCTTAAACTAGCCCTTCAACTCTGCTTCTATTTTGGTCTTAGGCCAGGTGCATCAGAACTATTTAACATCAAATGGAAAGACATTGATTTTGATGAAAATGTTTTAAACATCTTTTCAAGCAAAACAAAGACTTCAAGAAAGATACCAATTCCTGATAACTTTAGAACAAAGCTTTCAATTGCTAAAAAATCATCTCATACCGAATATGTAATTGAGTACAAAGGCAAACCTGTAAAGAGCCTAAGAAGGTCATTTGCAAGTGCTGTCAAAAAAGCTGGAATAACTTATCCAGTTAGACTGTATGACTTGAGACACCTTTATGCTACTACCTTGCTCAATAGTGGAGCAGATTTGGCTGCTGTTAGTTCAATGATGGGCCACTCAGCTGTAACTGTAACTGCTAACGTCTACTATCAATCGATGTCGAAGGAGAGGGTGCGGGCCGCAAACCTTTTACCTCAACTGCATGAGGGAGGGAAGAAAATAGCTCGAGAAAGTAGCAATGCCCCCCTGCCAACCGGCACCAACCACCCCAAGAAAAAGAGCAAGAAATTCAAGGTTGCAAATGTTGGTAGGATCGACAAGGAATAGCAAGTATATCATAGTGTTACATGGTGAGCAGTTGGACTACGAATCCGTAGGTCAGAGGTTCGAATCCTCTCGGGCGCACCATAAAAATCAAGGGATCCGTCGAAAGACCGGTCCCTTTTTTTATTCCCGCGCCAGCGCCTTTTTCCTGGCGGGTGGCGGCGCGGGCATGGCGACAAAAATAGCAATGTCCCCTTGCCCAGCCGACCGTGATGGCCTACAACAGAAATGCCCTCGAAGTCTTTTTCCCAGCCGGGCGTCCGCCTTCGAGGAATCCATCTGGAAGTAGCCCTATGCTTGAAATCATCATTTACGTTTTCGCCTCGATCGCCCTGGTTGTTGCGGCGGTCTTCATGGTTTCCCGCCTGCGGCCCGGATCCAATGACTCCATCGCTTCTTTCGACTTCGGCAAGTTCAAGACCCGCGAAATCAACAAGCGCGGCGTCCACGACAAGACGCGGTGGCATTAGCGCCCCTGGCCGGGGAAGATACGCCACCCAGATTTGCCCGTTTTACCGTGGGGTTGGAGCGAGGCTGCATTCACGCTCAAGAATCGCTTGTTCTCCCATTCAGCGTTGATCCTGCCGACCCCGCCCAGACTCCCTTGACACCACGACCGAATAGGTTATTTTGAAACTCCTTGAAGGGGAGTAGCTCTTTCGGGCAAGGTCAACAGCACTGCGCTACCCGGCGCTTGGCCTTGCCGTCGACGCCAGTCGGCGAGCGAGACCTTCTGCATGAGCAATCATGCTGGAAGTCTCGTTTTTTATTTTGGGGACCTCCAGCAGAAACCGCACTGGAGGCTTCCATGCTTCACCATCCGCCATCCCTCGACAAACCGGCCGCCGATTGGCGGCGCGCTGCCGCCCGCCTCACGACACTTCTGCGCCGCATCGGCATCCCGCTGCTTGCCTTGTGCCTGCTCCTTGCGGCCGTGGACATGGCCGAGGCCAGGCGCGTCGGCGGCGGCAAGTCCTTCGGCAGCCGGGACACCTATTCCAGGCCCTACGACAAGCCCGCCGCGCCCAACCGCAACACCACGAACATGGATCAGCAGCCCGCCCCGGCCAACCCGGGCAGCCAAACGGCCCCCGGCGCACCCGCCGCCCGCCCCGGCATGTTCGGCGGCATGGGCGGCATGTTCGGCGGCCTGCTCATGGGCGGGCTTATCGGCTCGATGCTGTCCGGCGGCGGCCTGGGCGGCGGCTTCGGCATCCTGGAGATGCTGCTCCTTTTCGGCGGCGTGTACCTGCTCTTCAGGCTCTTTGCGGGGCGAAAGGCAGCCCCCACGCGGCAGACCGCGTCCGGCGGCGAGCGCTTCGCCTACGCCACGGGCCCGGGCGGCGCTCCGGACACCGACCGGACGCCGGACGGCTGGGGCGCGCTGCACGCCACGCCCCCGGACCAGGATAGGAGCGACGCGGCTTCACGTCCTGTCATGCCCGCCGGTCTGGACGAGGCCGAGTTCCTGGCCGGGGTCAAGGCCCTCTACGCCCGGCTCCAGGCCTCCTGGGACCGGCGCGACCTTGACGACATCCGGCAGTTCACCAGCCCCGAGGTGTTTTCCGAGATCGCCCGGCAGGCCGAGGAAGACCCGACCCCGGGCAGGACCGACATCCTCATGGTCGAGGCCCGGGTGCTCGAGGCCGCTTCGCACGGCGGCCAGACCGTGATCACGGTCTTTTTCGACGTGCTTCTGCGCGAGGACCAGTCCGCCGGGAACCCCGGCCAGGTCCGCGAGGTCTGGCGCATCAGCCGCGACGAGAAGGCCGCCAGGCCGTCCTGGACCCTGGAGGGCATCCAGCAGTTGGCCATGTAAGGCGCAATGCCTAAGCGGGTCGGGCCGCCCCGGCCCTGACGACGCCTTGTCCCGGGCGCGGCCTGGGTTGCCACACGGCAGCGCGGCCCGCACCCTTTCGGGCCATGCCCCAGCCGCGACGAAACAGGGGCTCCCGTTGAAAGACCGTGCGGGAGTCCCTGACCGGCCGACTGGTTGCGGCTGGGCTGGCGGGCCGTGACGCCAGACGGCGACCGCAGCGGCGGCATGGGCCGTCGCGAAGGCCAGGACGGCGACGGCCAGGACGGCGACGGCGCGACGCCATCAGATAAAGCCGCCTCACCCCCCGGCCCGGTAACGGCGGCGGCCACGGCGACCGGCCCATCGCCCCGGGCATGGCCTGCGGCGTCCGCCCCCGGGGTTGCACCCTTCAAAAAGAAGAACCGGTTCTCGGAACCGATCCGGAGAGACATTTTGGGAACGGCCTGGATGTGGATAGGATTTAATGTGTTGGTCCTGGCGCTTCTGGCCCTGGACCTGGGCGTGCTGCACCGCAAGGGGCGCGAGATCGGCGTGCGCGAGGCGCTGCTTTTGAGCCTGGGCTATGTGGTCCTGGCCCTTTCCTTCGGCGCGGGCATCTACCATTTTCTCGGGCCGCAGGCCGGGAAGGAATATCTCACCGGCTACCTCATCGAAAAAAGCCTGTCCATCGACAACATCTTCGTGTTCGTGCTGATCTTTCTGCATTTTTCCGTGCCGCGCCGCAGCCAGCACACGGTTTTGTTCTGGGGCATCCTGGGCGCGCTGGTTTTGCGCGGGTCGCTCATCGTGGCCGGGGCGGCGATCCTGGCGGCCTTCCACTGGGTCATCTACGTGTTCGGGGCCTTTTTGGTGTTCACGGGGATCAAGATGCTGGTGACCGTGGGGCAGGAGCCGGACATCGCCAATAACCGCATCAACCGGTTCATGCGCCGCCGCTTCCGGGTGACCGAGGGCTTTGAGGGGCAGCGGTTTTTTGTGCGGCGAAACGGGCTGACGTACATCACGCCGCTTTTCATCGTGCTGGCGCTGATTGAGATCACGGACGTGGTCTTCGCCCTGGACTCCATCCCGGCCATCTTCGCCATCACCACCGACCCGTTCATCATCTATACCTCCAACGTCTTCGCCATCCTGGGGCTTCGGGCGCTGTACTTCGCCCTGGCCGGCATCATCCACCGCTTCCACTACCTCAAATACGGCCTGTCGCTGGTGCTGGTGCTGGTGGGGGTGAAGATGGTCGTGAACGCCTGGTTCGGCGGCAAGGTGATCTCCACGGAACTGGCCCTGGCGGCCACGGCTGGGATCATCGCCTGTTCCGTGCTGGTTTCAATGCTGAAGACCCGGGCCACGCCCGGCACGGAGGAAAAGCGCGAGGCGGCGCGGTGGTGGGTGCCGGGAAGTCCGGCCAAGGCTGAGTCTGAGACGGCGGCGGCTGGTGATGCTGCGGCTGAAGCTGCGGGTGCGGCTGATGCTGCGGGTGGAGTTGCGGTTGATACCGGAACTGCGGCCGGGACGACGGCTGCGAGTGCGGCCGATGCTGCGGGTGGGATTGCGAGTGATACCGGGACTGCGGCCGGGACGATGTCTGCGAGTGCGACCACGCCCCGGCCCGGGGATGCGGACGTGCCGCCGAAGGGGTGATGCGGGCGGGATGGCCCGGGAGAATCGCGCGGCACATCGCAAAGTCTGGTCGCTTCAGGCGATTTCAGAGCGGTCGCTGCACACGTCACACGCCGCGCCTGACGCAGAGCATGCCCATAGGCTGGAAATCGCACAGGGCCACCCCACTCCGGGGCGGCCCTTTTTCATGCCCGAAGCTGCTCCCAGGCCACGCCCATGGCGGCGGCGATCTTTTTGAGCGTGGCCACGCGGGGATGCGCGGCCAGGGATTCCATCTGGAGATAGGCCTGGCCGAGGTATTGATTTCGGGTGAATATTATTATGCACACATCCTGCACACCGAGAAAGACTATACAAAAATAGAAAACAAATATACGTTTCAAAGAACAGCTGAACGGACCGGGGCAACCTGTTGACGTCCAACGACTTATGGCGCAAAATTTGCATGATTTCACCAGTCTGCACGTCATGATCATTAATTATTGAATTTCAATTTTAACCTGCAGAAATAATCGCGATGAAACTATTTTTAAAAAGTATTTTAACACACATGTGTATTTTTAAAAATATTATAATTGACTTTATTTTTAATTATTTCATGTTTTTATCCATTGGCCTAGGTTCTTGTATATACTGTATATGGTACATTCGGCACGATACACTTTCTTTACAAGCTCGAGAGATACTGCCAGGAATTGCATCCGCCTTTCTTATTGGTGGCGCTTTTACGGCATGCGTTAAAAGTATTCAGTTTATGGGGATATTTCGTGATACAATTAAAGCACAATTACAAGATCAAAATTTCCTTGATGACCGCGAAAATTGCATCAAAAGCACACTCTCTCTGACTTTACCCACACACATTGATTCACTTACAGACCAACTGTGCTTAATTATTAAGGATAGTAACGATAAAATTTTACAGTGCATTAGTGACGCTTTATATTCAGAAGCATTATTGTCAAAACGAAATGACATAACAGAATTATGGAAAAATATTTCAAAAATTATTCATTGTGAACGTTTTCCAGAAATCAGAGACGAGCTTGACAGAATCATTTTTAACAACTATTTTCCTAAAGAATCACCGTGCTATTATATTGACGAAAATTTACATTTTAACATGAGCTTCATTGATGGAAATCATGATTATGTTACACTGATTGAGGAATCTTCGTTTACAGTTGTTGCAGTAAATACCGATCCATTTAAACACAGTGTATCGGGTTCCATTCTCTTAAAAAACAATCACGACGAATTCTCTTCATTTGTTGTGACAGATTTTTTTATTGATAACGTTAGCCACTTAGAACATGTTATTACCACTAAACCATACATTTTAAATGGACATCTACACTACAGGTTTGAAATAACGTTCAAAGGCAAGGAGCGTTATTTTGTCAAACGTAGGACAAAAAAAATACTGTCCCTAGACGCTGACAAAAGCAAAGGCTATACAGTAAAGTGAATCACGAAAGGATTAAGAATTTTCATGCACCATCCTGAAGATATCCAGGTGTCTTTTTTCCCATCTGGAACTATTGACGCATTTGAAGATTTTGGGAATAATACCCCTGGAGAATTATGTAAACAGTATAAAGGGGTTTTATTGCCCAAGCAGGGGTTTCGTTTAGTCTACAACCGGAGGCAATGATGGCTTATTTACGTTTAGACGAAGAGGAAGAGTAGCTTGTTTAAAATGGTCTACAAAATGTTTTTTTACACAACAGTCAAGCTCTAAAATCATCCAGCATCTTGAAATCCCTGCAGAAAAATGGAAGGGCCACCCCTCTCAGGGCGGCCCTTCCAATTTCTTCTCTTTTCTCCGGCCTTTCGCCGGAACCCGCTCGGCGCTAACTCATCAACCGCTTCTTGCCGTCGATAAGCTCCCCAACCACGCTCGGATCGGCCAGGGTCGAGGTGTCGCCCAGGCTCTCGGTCTCATCCGAGGCGATTTTACGCAGGATGCGCCGCATGATTTTGCCGCTACGGGTCTTGGGCAGCCCCGGCGCGAACTGGATCACCTCCGGCTGGGCGATGGGGCCGATCTCCTTGCGGACATGGACTTTCAAGGCCTTCAAAAGCTCCTCATCCTCTTCGAAGCCCGCCTTGAGCGTCACATAGGCATAGATGCTCTGGCCCTTGACGTCGTGCGGCATGCCCACCACCGCCGCCTCGGCCACGGTCGGGTGCGACACCAGCGCCGACTCGATCTCGGCCGTGCCCATGCGGTGTCCGGACACGTTGATCACGTCGTCCACGCGGCCCATGATCCAGAAATAGCCGTCCGTGTCCCGGCGCGCGCCGTCGCCGCTCTCGTAGACGCCCTTAAATCCCGCGAAATACTGCTGCTTGAAGCGGGCCGGGTCGCCCCACACCCCGCGCAGCATGCCCGGCCAGGGCTTGCGGATGACCAGAAACCCGCCGTCGCCAAGCGGCGCTTCCTGGCCCTCGGAGTTGACGATGGCCGCATCCACGCCCGGCAGCGGCAGCGTGGCCGACCCGGGTTTGAGCGGCGTGGCGTACGGCAGGGCCGAAATCATGAGCCCGCCGGTCTCGGTCTGCCACCAGGTATCCACGATGGGCAGTTTCCCCTTGCCGATGTGCTCATGGTACCACATCCAGGCCTCGGGGTTGATGGGCTCGCCCACGGACCCCAAAACCCGCAGCGACGACAGGTCGTGGTTCTCGGTCCACTGCGGCCCGGAACGCATCAGCGACCGGATGACGGTGGGCGCGGTGTAGAAGATGTTGACCCCGAATTTTTCGCATATCTGCCAGAACCGGTCCGGCCCGGGATAGGTGGGCACGCCCTCGAACATAAGCGAGGTGGCCCCGAGCGCCAGCGGCCCATAGACGATGTAGGAATGGCCCGTGACCCAGCCGATGTCCGCGGTACACCAGTGGATGTCGCTCTCATGCACGTCGAAGACCCACTGGGTGGTGTGGGCCACATAGGTCAGGTAGCCGCCGGTGGTGTGGTAGACGCCCTTGGGCTTGCCCGTGGAGCCGCTGGTATACAGGATGAACAGCACGTCCTCGGCGTCCATGTGCTCGGGCTCGCAGTGGGCGGTGATGTCCGGCGCGGCCATCTCCTCGTGCCACCAGGTGTCGCGGCCCTCGACCATCTCCACGGCGTTGCCGCCGTGTTTGAGGACGATGCATTTTTCAACGCTGGGGCATTCCGAAAGCGCCGCGTCGGCGTTTTGCTTGAGCGGTATGGTCTTCCCGGCCCGGATGACGGCGTCGCTGCACACCAGGATCTTGGACTGGCAGTCGTTGATGCGGTCACGCAGGCTGTGGGCGGAAAATCCGGCGAACACGATGCTGTGCGGCGCGCCGATGCGGGCGCAGGCCAGCATGGCGATGGCCAGTTCGGGAACCATGGGCAGATACAGACTGACCCGGTCGCCGCGTTTGACGCCCATTTTTTTCAGCACATTGGCGAAGCGGCAGACCTCGTCATGGAGCATCTGGTAGGTGTAGACGCGCACGTCCTTGTCGGCCTCGCCCTGCCAGATGATGGCTGCCTTGTTGCGCCGCCCGTTTTCCAGGTGCCGGTCCAGGCAGTTGTAGGCCACGTTGAGCTCGCCGCCCGCGAACCACTTGATTTCGGCGGTCTCGAAGCTCCATTCCAGGGTCTTGTCCCACTTCTTGTACCAGGTCAGAAGCTCGCTGGTCCGGTCGGACCAGAAGCCCTCCGGATCCTCCATGGACCGCTTGTATACCGCGCGGTATTCGTCAAGGCTTTTGATATAGGCGTTTTCCCGTCCGACCATGGGCGGTTCGAACACGCGATCCTCATGCATCATGCTCTCGATTTTCTCCGAAGTCATCGTCTTCCCCCGGTTCCTTGGTTAAAACGCATTGCAAAGGTGGGCGAAACCTACACGCCCGGCAAGCGAATATCCACGCCTTTTCGGTAAACGGTTCGGATGTGTCGGTCATACGTTTCGCCCGGACACGGTGTTGCCGTTTACCGGACCCTGCCCGCCGTTTACCGTAGCGGTTCACGATCCGCCAGGGCCTTGTCCATGAAATCACAAGAGGCGCGGGCCTGTTCCCGGTGCAGGACGTGCCGAAATGCGGCGTCCGGCCACGCCCCGGGGAGGACGGATCAGTCCCGATGCGCGGCGTGGCGGTGCGGCCCGTCCCCGGCGTGGCCGTGGCCGTGCTCATGAGCGTGGTCATGGACCCGGCCGTGGATGCGGGGTGTCCCGTTCCGGCCACTTGCATGGTCATGATCGTGGCCGTGGGCATGGACGCGGTCTGAGCCGTGGCCATGATCATGGCCGTGATCGGAGGCATGGTCATGATCGTGGCTGTAGCCGTGGGCATGGCCGGGGCGGACATGTTGGTGGTCCGGGAGAGGCGAAGGCGCACCGTCCCCCCTGGCGGCTGGGCATTCGGCGGCCAGATCGGCGGACAGGGGCTCACCCAGGGCGAAAATCGCCCCGTTGGGCACGCCGGGGATGACCCGGCCGCCGTAGGCCCGGACCTGGTGCGTGAGCCGCATGGGCGGCCAGGGGCCGAACTGCGGGGCAAAGGCCCGCAAAAGGGCCGCCGCCGTGGGGGTGACCGTCTCCCCGGCCCCGGGGATGCCGTACACGGGCATGCCCTCAAGCAGGGCCAGGGTGGCCGGGGCGGGCGTGGACAAAAGGCCGTGGGCGCAGGCCACCACCCCGTCGCTTACGGGCAGGGGGCTGCACACGAAGCGCGACGGGCCGATCATGGCGAAAAGCTCGGCGGACAGGCACACGTCCAGGATGCTGTCCAGGGCGCCCACCTCATGAAAGGCCACGTCGTCCACGGCCACGCCATGCACGGCGGCCTCGGCCCGGGCCAGCTCCCCGAAGGCCGTAAGCGACAGCTCCCGGCCGCGCGGCGTCAGACGCCCGGCGGCGACAAGCCCCCGGATGTCGGCCATGGTGGTGTGGGAATGGACATGCGGCAGCCGGATGTCGCAGCCCGCCCCGGCGATGTCGGACACGGATGTGTCCACCACGGCCAACGCGCCGTCCAGTTCGGGCAGCCCAAGCCGCGCAACGATCCCGGCCAGGGCCGGGGCGTCAAGTCCGGCCAGCCGGACAAGCCCGGCCACGAACATGTCGCCCGAAAGCCCCGACGGGGCGCGCACCACCAGCACGGGACCGGAGGAAGGGGCGGGAAGGTCCGGGAAAGCGTCATTTTTCATTGAGAAGCCTGATGATCCGGGCCGCAGCGCAGGCCGCGCCATAGCCGTTGTCGATGTTTTGCACGCACACCCCCGGGGCGCAACTGGCCAGCATGGCGAACAGCGCGGTTTGTCCGCCTTCGGCCACCCCATAGCCCACGGAGGTGGGCACGGCGATGATCGGCCTTGGCGTCAGCCCCCCGGCCACCGAGGCCAGGGCGGCGTCCATCCCGGCGGTCACGATGACCGCGTCGTGGGCGTTTATGTCGTCCAGGTTCCGGGCGATGCGCCACAGTCCGGCCACGCCGTTGTCCTCAAAAAGGGTGTTCGGGATGCCCAGGTAGTCCAGGGTGCGGGCGGCCTCATGGGCCACGGGGCCGTCCGACGTCCCGGCCGAGACCACGGCCACCCGGCCCCGGGCCACGGTCGGCAGCACGGCGGTATAGGCCGTACGCGACAAGGTATGGTAGTCGGCCAGGGCCCGAACCTGCGGGTCCACGGCCGCGAAGACCTCCGGGGCCAGACGGGTGAACAGAAGCGGTGACGCCCAGGGGCCGCCGTGATCCCGCATGAGCCCCTCGATGACCGCCAGGGGCTTGCCCTGGCAAAACACGGTCTCGGGCAGGCCGATGCGCTCCTGGCGGCTGTGGTCGAAAAGAATGCTCATGGAGTGGTATGGAAGGCCCGGCCCCGGGCATAGCCCCGGGGGTCCAGGCCGATGGTTGCGATGTCGGGAAAATGCTCCCGGAACTGGCGGCCAAGCTCGGCCACGGCGGCCTCGATCTCCCCCCGCCGCCCGGCGTCCGAAGCCAGCAGGGACGGGTCCACCTCGATCCGGGCCGTATCGCCGTGGATGCGGCAGCGCACCAGATCGAGCCCCAGGCGCTCGCGCAGGGCGTCCTCGGCAAAGGCCACGGCGGCCAGTCGCTCCCGGGTGATGGGGGTGCCGGTGTGGATGCGGCTGCCCAGGCAGGGCGAGGCCGGGACGTCGGCGAAAAAAAGCCCCAGGGCCCGGGCCATGGCCCGGATGTCGGCCTTGGCCAGGCCCGCCTCCACAAAGGGATGGCGCACGCCGAAATCTTTGGCGGCCACAAGCCCCGGGCGATAGTCCGAGAGGTCGTCCAGATTCGTGCCGCTGGCCACCACGCCCGCGCCCGTCTCCCGGGCCAGGGCGGAAAGTGCCCGGTACAGGCCGGTCTTGCAGTGGTAGCAGCGGTCCACGGGATTTTCCAGGTAGCGCGGGTCGCGCATCTCCCCGGCGTCCACCTGGCGCACGGCAAAGCCCTCCATGCGGGCCGTCTCGTACAGCCGGGCCGTGTCCCCGGCGGGCACGGCCGGACTCGCGGCATGGGCGATCACGGCCTCCGCCCCCAGGGCACGATGGGCCAAGACGGCCAGAAGCAGGCTGTCCACGCCGCCGCTTGCGGCCACCACGCAGGTGCCGTATCCGGCCAGGACGGAAGCGATATCTGGTGTGTTCATGGGCGAAATCGGCATGGTTGCGGGAAACGACAGGGGAAAAATAACTGTGGGATCGCCTCCGCTTCATAAGCGGAGACGGTGGACACGACGCAGCGGCGTGGACGCCAGCCGCCGTTCATGCGTCTGTCCCTGACGGCGCGCGGCGCGGACACGTCAACTACCAGCACAAACATCCGGGGATTGTACGAGCAGAACGCGCCGCACACAAGCCCTTCAGCACGCCCCGGCCCGGATGCGCCGCCGGACGGCCCCTGGCGACGCCCGGGACGAGGCCGCCCGCCCGGGCATATCCCGAAAAACTATCTGGCCGCAGCCGAGGCCTGCTCCATGACGCTGACGGCGTGATCCTCGACCACGGCGACCAGTTCCGCCACGTAGTCCTTGTCCCCGGTCTTCTCGAAGACATATTCCCGAAACGGTTCCAAAAGGGTGGAGCAGGCGGCGCAGGCGTCCGTGGCCGCCTCGGGCCGATAGGGCTTTTTCCCGGCCTGGGCCGAGACGAAGGCGGCATAGGCGCAGTCCAAAAAGGGTTTGACCCGAGCCAGAAGCGCCGCGTCCTGGCCCCCGGGGCCTGCCGCCGCAGGGGAAACGGCCGAGGCCGCCGGGACGGTCGCCGCCGGCACGCTGCCCGAAGCGCCCGCTGCCGTGGTTTTTCCGGCCTGGCACCCCCACGCCCCCGCCAGGCATAAGACGGCCAGGGCCGCCAGGGCCGCCCGACGCAAAGGACTGTACTGTCGCGGCATATCCATCCCCCTTATTTCGAGCCGGACAGACATCCGGCCAGCTTGGCCGCCTGCCCGGGGGCGGCGGAGGATAACACGGCTTCCAGGGTCTTGCGGCCGAGTTTTTGGCCGATTTTGGTCACTTCGCGGGCGCTGGGGGTCTTGGCGAATTTCATGACCACCACCTCGCCCGTCAAGGGATTGGTGATGTCCTTCTCCGCCCGGGCCTCAAGCGCCCCCCCGGCCAGGATCAGGAACGCCGCCGAGACGGCGAAAAGAAACGGGGTGATACGCATGGATCGTTCTCCTTACGCCTGATGGGCCGTTTGTTCAGCAACCGCCGCCGGCCTGGGGATCGGCGGGAGCGGGCGAGAGATTTTTGAACACATCGCTGACCGCCGGAGGCGTCGCCTCCGGCGCCCCCATGGCCTTGCCGCGCTCCTTGGACACGCTTTGGCCCGCAGGCACCTCCGCCGTGGCCCCGAACTCCCTGTCCGTGACCAGGGCCGGGCCGCCGGAGAGCACCGACACCCGTCCGGAGCCGCCCGTGGCGGAAATGCCCAGGTCCGTGCCGCGCACCCCGATGTCCAAAAGCGGGGTCTGCACCTTGAAGCTCTCGGGACGCTTCTGGGCCATTTTCCCGGTGATGAACCGGAAAACGCCCACGGAGCCGGTGACGATCATGGCGTTTTTCCCGGGGGGGTTGTCGTAGGCATAGACATAGTCCGCCAACGCGAGCTCGCTCTCGGCGTCCATGACCAAAAGGGACTGGTCCAAAAACTGGAACTGGGCCCGGGAGGCCTTGCCCGTATGCAGCACATCGGCCCGGTAGACGCAGGCCGTGGGGGTCAGCAGGCGTGCATCCCCCCCGGGGCCGCGGGCCTCGACCGTTCCGGCCACGCCCTGGGCATGCCCCACCGGGCCGGATTCCTGGGCGTTCGCCGCCAGGCAGAAAAAAACGAGGAACACAAGACAACACGCCGCCGCAGGAGTTTTCATCGCGCAATCCCCCTTGGGAAAGACGTGATCCGACGTTTGACGAAGACCGCCGCCATCGCGGGAGGATGGCGCACGGCGCGGCCGGGACAAGCCCACGATCCATCTGTATCATTTTCTTTACAGGTATCCGCACTGCCGCGTCAATTGAAACGGCCGAAACGGCGCAGCCGAAGGCACGCCGAACCCCGCGCCGGACATGACCTTTCCGGCATTCTCCGGTCCCGGCCTGATCCTTCCGGACACCCTTCCCGAATCGCGATCTGCACATGTCTGCACGTTATTCGTGCAATATCCTGCACAACCCCATCCCTGACATGGTAAAAAAAGAAGACAAATCCCGGCAGAATGCGGAAAATGCACAAAGGCACGTTTCTTGATGAAGGGGTTTTGTCCCGGCTGGCGAACGAAAAAGGGACGCAGTAAAAACCGCGTCCCTGGGACGTACCTGGTGCTCCCGGTAGGATTCGAACCTGCGGCCTATCGCTTAGGAGGCGATCGCTCTATCCACCTGAGCTACGGGAGCACGAGTCGGAAGGGGCGGCCGCCAGGCGCAATGCGGCGGCCAGTCTTGACGAAGCCCGAATTTGATATAGTATTTTTCGTCGCCCTGCTTGTCAAGATGGCGGCGACGGCTGAGGCCCCGGCGGCGCGGAAACGCGCCCAAACACGGCCTCCCGCGACGACTCCGCGACAGGTGGGCGTCTACGCGGGGCCGGTTTACAAGACCGGGAGTGGCGTATAAAATCTTTCATCGCCGGTCGCGCCACGCGCGTACCCGGGGAAATCCCCCGGACACGCCCAGGCGCCGAACGCACCCACAGGCCCCGGCGCCTCCCCCTGCGGGGGCATGAGAACACGCCGCGCGGCCCAGGAGAACCACATGATCCGCACGCTGAAATCGTCCGTCCTGGCGATTCTCGCCATCTTCGTTTTGGCCGCCCCCACCGTGGCCTCCTCCCTGCCGGAGATCACCACCCTGGCGGAAAAGGCCGGCCCGGCCGTGGTCAACATCTCCACGACCAAAACCGTCAACAATCAGGGAAAACTGCGCGACTTCTTCCAGCAGATGCCGCGAAAAGGCACGCCGTTTGACGACTTCTTCGACCAGTTCGACCGCTTCTTCGGTCCCCAGGGCCCGCAGGGCAACCAGGGCAACCCCCATGGCGGCCCCAACGGCGGCCCCAACGGCGGCCCCAACGGCGGCCCCCAGGGTCGTGAGCGCGGCCCCAAGCAGCGGTCCCTGGGTTCGGGCTTCATCATCTCCCGCGACGGCTACATCGTGACCAACAACCACGTCATCGACCAGGCCGACGAGGTCAAGGTGCTCCTGCGCGACTCCGACAAGCCCCTGACCGCCAAGGTCATCGGCCGCGATCCGGAGATGGATCTGGCCCTGATCAAGATCGAAGGGAAAAACGACCTGCCCTACCTCGAGTTCGGCGACTCCGGGGCCCTCAAGGTCGGGGAATGGGTGGTGGCCATCGGCAACCCCTTCGGCCTGCAAAATACCGTCACCGTGGGCATCGTGTCCGCCAAAGGACGCATCATCGGGGCCGGTCCCTTTGACAACTTCATCCAGACCGACGCCTCCATCAATCCCGGCAACTCCGGCGGCCCGCTTCTGGACCTGGACGGCCGGGTCATCGGCATCAACACCGCCATCGTGGCCTCGGGCCAGGGCATCGGCTTCGCCATCCCCAGCAACATGGCCAAGGACATCATCACCCAACTGCGTGAAAACAAGTCCGTCAAGCGCGGCTGGCTCGGCGTGACCATCCAGAACATCGACGAAAACACCGCCAAGGCCCTGGACATGAAGGACACCAAGGGCGCCCTTCTGACCTCGGTCATCCCCGGCGATCCGGCGGACAAGGCGGGACTGAAGACCGGAGACGTCATCACGGCGATCAACGGCGAGAACATTGAGGACACCAATGCGCTTCTGCGCAAGGTGGCGGCCATCCGGCCCGGCGAAAAAGCGGAATTGACCGTCCTGCGCAAGGGGGCCACGAGCAAGATCAGCGTCAGCCTCGGCGAGCGCGATTCCAAGAACCTGGCCCAGGGCGAGATGCAAAACGGCGAGGACGAGACCGCAAGCGAATCCATGCTGGGCCTCTCCCTGCGCCCGATGAACGCCCAGGAGGCCAAGGCCCTGGGCATGGACAAGCCCCAGGGACTGTTGGTGGCGGGCGTGGCTGAAGGCTCCGCCGCCGACGAGGCCGAGGTGCGCCCCGGCGACGTGATCCTGGAGATCAACCAGACCGCGGTCACCTCCGTGGACGCCTTCACCAAGGCGGTCAAGGAGGACGGCCGGAAAAAGGGCGTGGTCATGCTCCTGATCAAGCGCCAGGGACAAAGCCTGTTCCGCACCATCCCGGTGACGGACGGCAAGTAGGACAACGATTGAGCGCGGGACGGGGCCCTCCCCGTCCCGCGTTTTCATTCCCCCCTCCATGACGCAAACCGCCTCCACCGCCTCCACCGGCCCCGCCGGGGAAACCCGACTGGCCGCGCCGTGCAAGATCAATCTGCATCTGCGCATCCTTCGCCGCCGCCCCGACGGCTACCACGACCTGGAGACCCTGTTTCTGGCCCTGCCCGAACCGGCGGACGAGCTGGTCATCCGTCCCCGGCCCGGGGACGGCGGCCTGACGCTTGCCTGCTCGGACCCGGCCCTGGACGGCCCGGACAACCTCGTGGCCAGGGCCTACCGGACCTACGGCGAAAAAACGGGTTTTTTTCCGGCCCTCGACGTTTTTTTAGACAAACGCATCCCGGCCGGTTCGGGACTTGGCGGGGCCAGTTCCGACGCCGCAGGCATCCTGGCCTATCTCAACGGCCACGCCCCGCATCCCCTACCCCCCCGGGAGCTGTCCGCCCTGGGTGCGGGCCTGGGCGCGGACGTGCCTTTTTTTCTCCAGGACGGTCCGGCCCTGGCGCTGGGCATCGGCGAAAAACTGTCCCCCTTTCCCCTCGATCTTTCCGGATTCGCCCTGGTTCTGGTCTGTCCCAGACAGCGGGTGAACACGGCCTGGGCCTACCGGACCTACGACGAACAATCCGGAAACGACGTCCCCGCCCTGGAAAGTCACTTGACAAGCGCATTTCACCGAAATATACGACCCTTTTGCGTGACCGGGCTGCCACTGTTCAACAGCTTTGAAGGGGTCGTTTTCGCGGCCCTGCCGGATCTGCGGCGTCTCAAGGAAACCCTGTTTTCCCTGGGCGCATCGGGTGCGGCCTTAAGCGGCAGCGGGTCCGCCATGTTCGGACTGTTCCGGAATCGGGAAATGGCCCGCCAGGCCGTGGCCGAGCTTGTCCGCCAGGGCGTTGACGGACGGCTGGTTCTTCCCTGACGCCGCTTTGCGGCGCTTTTTTTCCGGAATTGCCCGGTACTGCTGGGGCGTCGCCAAGCTGGCAAGGCACGGGGTTTTGGTCCCCGCATTCGAGGGTTCGAATCCTTCCGCCCCAGCCATATTTTGTGCCCGGCCCCACACGCCCTTGGCGGGTCGGACGCCACGCGGGAACGCCGCATCCGGCTATGGCTGGACGGAAGCGGACGTCAAAGGCGCGCCGCAAGGCAGCCCCCCGGCACACCACTATCGAGGCAAAACTCCATGGCCCAAGGCGATCTGAAAATCCTCTCCGGTACGTCCAACCCAGCGCTGGCCGAGGCCATCTGCGACCACCTGGGCTGCACGCTTCTGCCCTCCAAGGTGAGCACCTTCAGCGACGGCGAGATTCGGGTGGAGATCGGGGCCAACGTCCGGGGATCGGATATCTTCGTCATCCAGTCCACCTGCAAGCCCGTGAACTTTCTGTTCATGGAGTTGTGCCTGATCCTGGATGCCTTAAAAAGGGCCAGCGCCCACCGGGTGACCGCGGTGGTGCCCTATTACGGATACGCCCGCCAGGATCGCAAGGTGGCCCCCCGGGCCCCCATCAGCGCCAAGCTGGTGGCCGATTTTCTGACCGTGGCCGGGATGAACCGCCTTTTGACCATCGATCTGCACGCCGGACAGATCCAGGGCTTTTTCAACCTGCCCGTGGACAACCTCTATGCCGCGCCGATCATGGCCGAATATTTCAAAGGCATCCACAGCGACAACCTGATGATCGTCTCCCCCGACGCCGGGGGCGTGGAACGGGCCCGGTCCTTCGCCAAGCGCCTGGAGGGCGGGCTGGCCATCATCGACAAACGCCGCGACGCCCCCAACCAGGCCAAGGCCATGCACGTCATCGGCGACGTCACGGACAAGGTCTGCGTGGTCTTGGACGACATGATCGACACCGCCGGGACCATCGTCCAGGCCGGGCAGGTGCTTTTGGAAAACGGCGCCCGCGAGGTCATGGCCTGCGCCACCCACCCCGTGCTCTCCGGCCCGGCCATCGAACGCCTGGAGGCCTCGCCCTTTTCCCAGATCGTGACCACCAACACCATCCCTCTGGGCGAAGAAGCCAGGTGTTGTTCCAAGATCAAGGTGCTGTCCATCGCCGGACTTTTGGCCAAGGCCATTCACAACATCCACACCGAGTCTTCGGTGAGCGTGCTTTTCACCTAAAAAATCACACGCCGGGCGTACAATCCGCGCCGGAATCGAAAAGGAGAACCACCATGAAAGAGCAACTGTCCCTCGCGGTCACCCCCCGCGCCACAAAGGGAAAAGGCGCCTGTCGGCGGCTGCGCGTCGAGAACCTTGTGCCCGGCATCTTCTATGACTCCAAGGGAACCAACATACCGGTCATGGTCCCCGAACTGCCCCTGACCAAGCTGCGGGAAAAAACCGGCTCCTCCCACGTTTTCGATCTGGTGATCGAGAGCGAGGAAGGCCCCCAGACCAGGCCGTCGCTTATCTGGAACGTCCAGCGCCACCCCACCAAGCCCCGCATCACCCATGTGGACTTCTACGGCGTGGACCTGGAAAAGGTCATCCGGGTGTCCGTGCCCGTGGTGGTCAGCGGCAAGGCCAAAGGCGTGGTGCTCGGCGGCAAGCTCGAAATCTTCCGGGACATGGTCGAGGTGGAATGCCTGCCCCTGTCCGTCCCGGACAAGGTGACCATCGACGTGACGGCCTTGGACACCAATGAAAACATTGTGGTCTCCGAACTGGTCCTGCCCGAGGGCGTCAAGGCCGTCTACGAGGACAACTACGCCGTGGTCGGCGTGGTTTTCGAAGCCGAGGAAGAGGCCAAGGCCGAATCCTGATCATCGCCCTGATCCGGAGGCGGCCCCGCCCGGGCCGCCTCCTTTGCCTCGCTGTATGCCGGACGGGCCGCGCCGGGTGTTCGCCGACGCGCGGCCCCGTTTTCCGCCTTCTTTTACGCGCATGATGGCGACAAACGTATTTTCCGGCCCGGGACTCGACCTGTGGCCGCATCACAACCCCCGCTTGCCATGGCCTTCACTTCCCTGATTCTGGGACTGGGCAACCCCGGTCCCCAGTATGCCATGACCCGGCACAATCTGGGTTTCTGGGCTGTGGACGCCCTGCGGGAGCAAGGCCAGGCCGCGCGCATCTCGTCGCGCAAGGATGTCGAACTGTTTCACCTGACGCTGACGGGCCCGGCCAGGGGGCCGCATTTGCTGGCAAAACCCCTGACGTTTATGAATTTAAGCGGACTGGCCGCATCCTATCTGTGCGGATACTACAAGATCGATCCGGAGAATCTGGTGGTGATGCACGACGAACTGGATCTGCCGCTCGGCCGCATCCGGATCAAGCGCGGCGGCGGCAACGCCGGGCACCAGGGCCTGGCCTCCATCACCCGGGAGCTGGGCACGCCGGATTTCGTGCGCATCCGTCTGGGCATAAGCCGTCCCGCCCCGGGACGCGACGTGAAGGGGTATGTTTTGGAGCGCTTCCCGGAGAACGATCGGGCCATCGCCGCACGCGTGGCCGAAGACGCGGCCCGTCTGGCGACGCTCTTTTTGACCGAGGGCTTGGAGACGGCCAAGCGCCAGGCGGGCCAGATCAACCATACGCCGCCGGTACCCCCCGCATGACCGCCGCCAACCCGCCTGAATCAGACATGGACTATTTTCGCCCATTGCGTTATTTAGAAAAAACACTGGACGCATCCTCCCTTCTTCTCGACTCGCAAAGGAGCCCCACGGTGTTTTCCGTTGACCAGCTAGTCGTCTATCCCGCCCAGGGTGTGGGCAAAGTGGAACGCATCGAATCCCGGGACATCGGGGGGGCGACGACGGATTTTTTTATCGTCCGCATACTGAGCAACAACGTCACGCTCATGGTGCCGGTGCGAAACGCTCTGAATGTCGGCCTGCGTCCTCTGTGTACCGAGGACCAGGGCCGGGCCATCATCGAGTCCCTGAAGGATCGTTCCGACTTCACCGGATACACCGGGCAGAATTGGAACCGCCGCTATCGGGAATATTCCGAGAAGCTCAAAAGCGGGGATCTGGCCGATGTGGCCTATGTTCTCAAGGAGCTCCTGCTTATCGGGCAGAACAAGGAGTTGTCCTTTGGCGAACGCCGCCTGCTCGAGCAGGCCACCGGACTTTTAACCCTGGAGTTAAGCCTGTCCCTTTCCAAGGAGCAGGACGAGGTCAAGGCGGTCATCAATGAACTGTTCGCCGACGTGATCCAGCCCAAGATCGTGGAGTGACCGGCGGGGCGCGCAGAACGTCAAAAAGGGCACATCCCGCTTGACAGTGCCCACAAATTGTATAAGTAACACCCCGGGCCGCCAAGCAGTGCCCCCTCCAAATCCGGTTCTTTTTTACAGAATTGACACTTCCGCGAAGGCAACAGCGACTGGAGCTTGATTTTTCCGCGAGCGTCATTCCGCTTACACTACCGTTGGCATCTGCGGGGAACGCACCTCCGCTGCATCGTTTCCGCGCCAAGAGAGCCATCGCATATTTCGTCAGGATTGGTTCGGACTTTTTACGGGAAAACCCTCTCTTTTCCACGGCTGTGCACCATACAACGCCCCTCTGTACGGAGTAAGGAATGAATCTTTCGGAACTGAAACTCAAAAGCATGCCCGAGCTCATGGAGCTCGCAACCACCTACAACGTCGAGAATCCGAGCGGCATGCGCAAGCAGGAGTTGATTTTCGGCATCCTGCAAAACTGCGCCTCGCAAAACGGCTCGATCTTCGGCGAAGGGGTTCTGGAGATTCTGCCCGACGGATTCGGTTTCCTGCGCTCCCCCATGTACAGCTACATGCCCGGGCCCGACGACATCTATGTCTCGCCGTCCCAGATCCGCCGCTTCGGCCTGCGCAAGGGCGACGTCATCTCCGGCCAGATCCGCCCCCCCAAGGAGGGCGAACGTTATTTCGCGCTTCTGCGCGTGGGCGAAATCGGATTCGCGCCTCCCGAGGCCTCGAAAAACCTGGTGCTCTTCGACAACCTGACCCCGCTGTATCCCAACCAGCGGTTCGTCATGGAAAACGGCGGCGAAAACTATTCCTCCCGGGTCATCGACCTTTTGGCCCCCATCGGCCACGGCCAGCGCGGGCTCATCGTGGCCCCGCCGCGCACCGGCAAGACCATGCTGCTCCAGACCATCGCCAACTCCATCAACGCCAACCATCCCGAGGCCTACCTCATCGTGCTGCTCATCGACGAGCGTCCTGAGGAAGTCACGGACATGGAACGCACCGTGCGGGCCGAGGTGGTCAGCTCCACCTTCGACGAACCGCCCCAGCGCCACGTCCAGGTGGCCGAGATGGTCAGCGAGAAGGCCAAGAGGCTGGTTGAGCGCAAACGCGACGTGGTCATCCTGCTCGACAGCATCACCCGCCTGGGCCGGGCCTACAACGCCGTGACCCCCTCCTCCGGCCGGGTGCTCTCCGGCGGCCTGGACGCCAACGCCCTGCAACGGCCCAAACGCTTTTTCGGCGCGGCCCGCAACATCGAGGGCGGCGGCTCCCTGACCATCATCGCCACGGCGCTCATCGACACCGGTTCGCGCATGGACGAGGTCATCTTCGAGGAGTTCAAGGGCACGGGCAACATGGAGATCTATCTGGACCGCCATCTCGCGGAAAAGCGCGTGTTCCCGGCCATCGACATGAACCGCTCCGGCACCCGCAAGGAAGAACTGCTGCTCCCGGAAGACGTGCTCAACCGGGTGTGGATCCTGCGCAAGCTTTTGGCCCCCATGAACCCCATCGACAGCATGGAGTTTCTGCTGGGCAAGATGCGCGGCAGCAAAAACAACCGCGAATTTCTGGACCTCATGAACCGCTAGGGCGCGTCCGGGACCATCCGGACGACTCCCGCACGCCGCCCTTTTCTTCTTTCTCCTGCGGAGGTAAGGAAAGGACATGAGCACCCCACTTCGCCGTACGGCCGTCCTGACGGCGTTCCTTGCCTGCCTTGCGGCCGGAGCGTGCGCCCTTTTCTGGCAGGTGGCGCGCCCTGTCCCGGCCCGGGCCGACCTGTTCGAGTTCACCCTCAAGGACGAACGGGAACTGGGCGAAAAATTCAACGCCCTGGTTCGCTCCAAGCTCCCCCTGGTGGACGACGCCGAGATCCAGGCCTATGTCACGGACATGGTCAACCGGGTGGCCAAGTCCATGCCGCCCCAGCCCTTCCCCCTGACCATCGGGGTCATCCAAAACAACGCCTTAAACGCCTTCGCCGCCCCGGCGGGTTACGTCTTCGTCTTCACCGGGCTCATCCTCAATCTGAATCATGAATCCGAGGTGGCGGCGGTCATCGCCCACGAACTGGCCCACGTCTCCCAGCGCCATCTGGCCAGCCGCTATGAGAAAATGACCACCCTGACCATCGGGCAACTGGTGGGCATGGTGGCGGGCATCGCCCTGGGCGCCGCCGCAGGCGCTCCCGAGGCCGGAAGCGCGCTGATTCTGGGCTCCCAGGCGGCCGCCGCCCAGACGTACTTGAGCTACAGCCGCGAGGACGAGCGCGAGGCGGACCAGGTGGGCATGAACTATCTGGTGGCCGCCGGATATCCGCCCCAGGGGATGGTCGGGGCCTTCGAGACCATCCGGCGCATGCGCTGGCTCAAGGGCCAGGGCACCATCCCGGCCTACTTGAGCACCCACCCCGATGTCACCGAACGGCTAGGCTACCTCAAAGACCGCATCAACCAGATGCCCAAGGCCATTCGCGACCGCAAGGAGAACGACGGCAAATTCCTGCGCGCCCAGACCATCATCCGGGCCCGCTACGACGACCCCCCGAAGGCCATCGGATACTACCGGGGCCTGGGGGCCAAGATGACCTGCCTGGACAGGCTTGGGCTGGCCGTGGCCCTGGGCCGCACCCATGACATCGCCGCCGCCAGAACGGCCTTTGGCGAGGCCATGGCCTGCGGCGGGGAAGACCCCTTATGGCTGCGCGAGATCGGCCGCTTCGAGATCAAGTCCCGGCGCTACGACCTGGCCGAAGACTATCTCAGGCGCTCCGTGGACAAAAATCCCAACGACCTGACGGCCCTTTTCGAATACGCCCGGCTTCTGGCCCAGACCGGCCATTTCGCCCAGGCCCTGCCCTACATGAACCGGGTGCGCATGAATTTCCCCGACAACGCGGAGATCCAGACCGCCTACGGCCAGATGCTCGGGCAGTCCGGCGATTTGTTCCGGGCCCACCTGCATCTGGCCTATGCCGCCGTCTATGAAAACAACGAACGCCAGGCCGAGTTCCAGATCAAAAAAACCAAGGATCTGGCCAAATCCGAGGAACAAAAACAGGAACTGGCCAAACTCGAGGAACTTTTCAAAAAACGGACTGAACTCTTGAAACGGAGGATTTTCTGAACATGAGCGCGCCGCATCTCTTTCGCCTGCCCAAGGACGCCGACCTCCTGGAGGCCCTGGACGCCATCTGTCGAGACAAGGGCATCACCCACGCCACAATCACGGTGATCGGCGCGCTGAGCCGGGCCAGCCTGGGGTTTTATCTCCAGGACGAGCACCGCTATGTCTCCCACGAGGTGGACAAGCCCCTGGAGGTGCTGGCCGGGCTTGGCAGCGTGTCCCTTAAGGAAGGCCAGCCCTTTGTGCACCTGCATCTGACCCTAAGCGACGCCACCGGCGCGGCCCTTGGCGGCCACGCCATGCCCGGCTGCCGCATCTTCGCGGCCGAAGCGGCCATCCAGACGGCCGAGGGGCCTGAAAAACACCGGGTGTTCGACGAGGCCACAGGCCTTTTCCTCTGGGGCTGATCCGCGTTGCCTCGGGAGGCCGCCGGATCCTGGTTCCCCGGCCTCCCGACCCCGAACAGCCTTTGATTTTTTCCTTTTGCCTCCTGCCGCCTTGCCTCGCCCCAGCCCTTGTTGCTAGTGTCGCGTGGTACTGGCCCGTGGTTCGTGCGACACTGGCCGCACGCGACGCCCCCACAAGCAGACATCGCCTCGAACGCGCCCCACGACTTGGCGCGCTCAACACCGTCTCACTGCAGAAACGAGGTTGGCCCGCATGACCGCGCCCGAACGCACTCCGTGGTACAAAGACTGGAAAATCCAGCTTATCGTGGTCCTGGCCGTCATCGTCGTGGCCCAGTTCGTGACCCTTTCGGGCATGCGCACGCCCCCCCCGCCCCCGGCGGTTTCCCCCGCGCCGACGACGGCTGCCCCCGACGACGTGACCGTGGCCGGGGTGTCCATCGAGGCCGAACAGGGGCGGGCCCTGCTCATCGCCTTCGACCATCCCGTGGCCGGAGTCACGGCCGGGAGCCGTCCGGCCAAGGAGCCCGCAGCCATTTCCCCGTCCGTGTCCGGCGTCTGGACCTGGATCAACCCGTTCATGTTGCGTTTCGAGCCGTCCGAACCCTTCGCCACGGCCAAAAGCTACGCCATAACCATAAAGCCGGACCATATCGTCGCCGCCCCCCAACGTCTGACGGGAGAAACGAAGTTCGCCGCCGCCCACGGCGTCTTCGAACTGACGCGCCTGACGGGCCACCTGGAATCCGCCGCCGAGGAGGGGCCGGGCATGGTGCGCATTGAGGGCGAGGCGGTTTTCAACCGCACAGTGAACCCCGAGGCTCTGCTCGAGCATCTGAAAATCCTGGATCCCCTGCGCGGCGACGGCGATCCCGTTTTCTTCTACATCCCCGACAGCTCCCCCGGCCGCAAGCTGACCTTCATCAGCGACCCCATCGCCGCGAAGACCCAGGCCCGGGACATCACCCTGACGCTGTCCGCCGAGACCGTCCCCGAAAAAGGCGGCGTCCCCCTTGGCCGGGAGGTCAAGACGACGGTGCCGGTGGTTTTGGACACGGTGCTCAAGGTCAACGCCATAAGCGCCGAGAGCCAGGGCGAGGCCAGCGTGCTGCGCATCAACTTTTCCACGCCGGTTGCGGCCAAGGCCCTGGAGGATCATCTGACCATCGCCCCGGAGGTGGCCCGGCGCATCCATTCCGAAGATGGCGACCTCATCGTGACCGGCGAATTCATCCCCGGCCGGGACTACCAGGTGACCCTGCGCAAGGGCCTGGCCGCCGCCGACGGGGCCATGCTCGAACAGGACGTGGCGGAGGCGGTCTCCGTTCCAGACCTGGACCCCATGGCCGTCTTCAAGGACCAGGGGATGTTTCTGTCCCGCTCGGGCTATAAAAATCTGGCCGTCAAAAGCGTCAACACCGACACGGCGGATATGGTCATCGACCGGGTCTATTTGAACAACCTGTTCGCCTTCCTCAACTTCGACTATTCGGCCATGGACCAGTCCTTTACCGGCCAATACCTGAGCCACAGCCTGGGCGACCGGCTGCGAAAGGTCACATTGTCCCTGACCGGGCCGCAAAACAAGGCCGTCACCACCCCCGTCAACCTGGAAAAATACATCGCCCAAGAGACCCCGGGCCTGTACCGGGTGGCCCTGACCCTGCCCGGGCAGTACGAGGGCGATCAGCGTCTCGTGCTCATCACCGACCTGGGCATCGTGGCCAAACGCGGCAACGCGGACATCCTGGTCTTCACGGCCTCCTTCTCCACCCTGGCCTCGGTCCAGGGCGCCACGGTGCGCATCATAAGCGACCAGAACCAGGAAATCGCCCGGGGAACCACCGACGCCTCGGGCCTTTTCCGGGCCGCACTGTCCACGGAGATTCTGGAAAAAAACCGGCCCTATCTGATCACCGTGGAAAAGGGCAACGACTTCAGTTTCCTGCTGTTCGACTCCTTCCAAACGGACACCACGGGCATGGACGTGGACGGCCGGATGCTGTCCAAGACCGGCTATACCGCCTTCCTCTACGGCGAACGCGACATCTACCGCCCCGGGGAGACCTTAAACGGCATGGCCATGGTCCGCGACGCGGCCTTGAAAACCCCGGCCTCCATGCCGCTGACGCTTCGCCAGACCGATCCCCAGGGCCGCAAGCTCGGGGAGACCGTGGTCAAGACCGACGACAAAGGCATGGCCTCCTTCTCCCTGCCCCTGCCCGGCTATCTCATCACCGGTCCCTATGTCCTGGAACTCCTGGCGGGCAAGGAACAGATCGGCGAATACCGCTTCCAGGTCGAGGATTTCGTGCCCGACCGCATCAGCGTCAACGTGGAGCCCGGCCAGACCATGGCCCTGCCCGGGCAAAAGCTCGGATTTGCAGTCAAAAGCCGCTACCTGTTCGGAGCCCCGGCCTCGGAACTGCCCGTGGAGGCCCGGGTGCGCCTGACCAAGGCCCCGTTTACCCCCAAGGGGTTCGAGCAGTATTCCTTCGGCGATCCCGAGCGCTCTTTCGAGGACGCGGAGTTTTTCCAGAGCGACGAGTCCCTGGGCCCGGACGGCGCCCAGACCTTTGAGGCCGAGCTGCCCCAGGACGTCCGGCCTCCGGCGGCGCTGTCGGCGGTCATCACCGCCCGGGTGCGCGAGGGCGGCGGCCGGGGGGTGACGGCCCTGGCCCGGGTGCCCGTGCATGCCTATCCGTCCTATCCCGGGCTCAAGCGCCTGGAACGCGAAGGCCGGGAGCCGGGCAAGCCCCTGGTCCTGGATTTCGTGAACGTGTCCGCCGCCGGAGAGGAGGCCAAGCCCGGGGAGCTCAAGGCCCGCTTCTATAAGGACGACTGGCAGACGGTGCTGCGCCGCGATCCGGGCGGCAGCTTCAAATACGATTCCGTGCGCGATTCCAGGCTGCTTGACGCCAAGACCATTGCCGCCGGGACCAGCCACGGGACCGTGACCTTCACCCCGCCGACCGTGGGCAGCTACCGCGTAGTGCTGACGGATACGGCCACCGGGGCCGCCAGCCAGGTGGAATTTTTCTGCGGCGGCTTCGGCTATTCGCCCTGGGCCTTGGAAAATCCGGCCCGCATCGAGCTTGTGCCGGATAAAAAGGAATACGCCTCTGGCGAGACGGCCACCTTCCAGGTGCGCGCCCCCTTTGCCGGGCGCATGCTGGTCACCGTGGAGAACGAGGAGGTGCGCCAGGCCTTCGTCATGGACATGCCGGGCAACACCGGCCAGATCAACATTCCGGTCAAGCCCGAATACATGCCCAACGCCTATGTGACCGCCACGTTGGTGCGCAAGGCCTCCGACCTTTCGTCCGGTTCCGTGGCCAGGGCCTTCGGGGCCGCGCCCCTGTACGTCGACCGGGCCGAGGGCCGCCTGGAGGTCATCGCCTCCGCCCCGGCCGAGATGCGCCCGGGGACGCCCCTGGTCATCGACGTGACCACCCGTTCCGGAGCGGCCCTGACCGTGTCAGCCGTGGACGAGGGCATCTTGCAGCTCATTGCCCAGAAAACCCCGGACCCCTACGGCGAATTTTACGCCAAGCGGCAGCTCGGGGTGGAATCCTTCGACATCTTCTCCATGCTTCTGCCCGAGGTGCCGCCCCTGCACGGCAAGTCCCTGGCCGGCGGCGGCGACTCCCTGGAGGACTTGAGCAAATTCCTGCGCTCGGAAAGCCCGGCCTCGAGGCTGGTGGCCTTTTGGTCCGGGGTGGTCGTGGCCGACGGCCAGGGCAAGGCCCGGGTGAGCTTCGACGTGCCGGAATTTCGCGGCGCGGTGCGCATCATGGTCGTGGCCGCCGACGGCAAACGTTTCGGATCGGCCGAGACCGTCACCCGGGTGAAAAGCCCCTTGTCCGTGTCCCCGAGCTTCCCGCGTTTCCTGTCCCTGGAGGAGACCGTGGACATCCCGGTGGCCGTGCGCAACGACACCCCCGGCCCCGGCGACTTCGTTGTGACGCTCGCCGTCACGGGTTCGGCCTCCTGCGCCGCCCCCCAAAAGTCCGTGTCCCTGGCCCCGGGAGAGGAAAAGACCCTGTTTTTCCCGGTGGCCACCGGCCCCGGGGAAGGCATGGCCACCTTTGCCGTGACCGTTTCCGGAAACGGCGAAAAGGCTGCCGCCAGCCAGGAGCTCTTCGCCCGCTCTCCCCTCCCGGCCCGTTCGGACATCCAGTCCGGCGGCGTGGAGAGCGCCTCGGCCAAGCTTGAGGACGTTGCGGCCGGATTCGTGCCGGGCACGGCCCGCCGCGACATCTTCATCGGCCGCCAACCCCTTTTGCGCTTCGCCGCAAACCTGCGCGAACTGCTGACCTATCCCCACGGCTGCGTGGAGCAGACCGTGTCCAAGGCCTTTCCCCTTTTGTATTTCGCCGATCTGGCCAAGGTTCTGGCCCCGGACATCCTGCCCGGCGGCCAACCGGCGGCCATGGTCCAGGCCGCCGTGAAGCGCCTGATGAGCATGCAGATCTACGACGGCGGCTTCTCCATGTGGCCGGGCGGCCAGGAGACCGTGGACTGGCCCAGCGTCTATGCCGCCCATTTCCTGGTGGAGGCCAAGGCGGCGGGCTACCATGTGGATGAAGACTCCCTGCGCCGGGCCCTGCGTTTTGTCGCCGGACTGGCCAAAAACGCCGCCAGCGATGACCAGGAGGGCGAGGACGGGGGAAGCGGGGCCAAGGTGTCGGCCTATGCCCTGTACGTCCTGGCCCGGGCGGGCAAGGCGGACATCGGGGCCATGGATTATCTGCGCGATGCCGCAAACGGCGGACTGTCCGCCGACGCCCGGGGGCTTTTGGGCGCGGCCTATGCCGCCGTGGGCAACCAGAAGGCCGCAAGCGCCCTGCTGGCCGGTTCGCCGCCAGCCGACACCGTGAAACGCCAAACCGGCGGCGCCCTGGATTCGCCGCTTCGGGACAAGGCCCTGTATCTGGCGGCCCTGACCGACGCCGCCCCCAAGGACTCTCGCCTGCCCAAACTCGCGGCGGACACGGCGAGGCTCTTTGCCGCCGTGCGCCATCCCTCCACCCAGGAGGCGGCCTTCGCCTTTGTGGCCCTTGGCAAGTATTATGCGAAACAGGCGGCCAAGAAGCCGTTTTCCGGCAAACTGTACGCCGGTTCGACGCTTCTGACGGATTTTTCTTCCGACAAACCCTTGTCCCTGCGCGGCATCCCCGACGCCGGGGCGCTGCGCATCGAGATGGATGGCGGCTACGAGGCCGGGGCGGCGTTTTTCAGCGTGGAGACGCGCGGCGTGCCCCTGATGTCGGCCTACAAGCCCGAGCGGGCGGGGCTTGAGATCGTGCGCGAATACCTGGACCGCCAGGGCAATCCGCTGGCCGGGGATGTCGTTTCCCAGGGAACCCTCCTGGTGTTAAAGACCTCCGTGCGCAGCCTGTCCGGCGCAGTGGAGAACCTGGTGCTCCAGAACCTGCTGCCCACGGGCATCGAGGTGGAGAATCCGCGTCTGGCCACCACGGAGAAGCTGCCCTGGATGACCGGGGACGATCTGGAGGTGGATTACGTGGATTACCGGGGGGATAGGGTCAACGTGTTCGCCGACCTCCCGGACGAGAAGTGGCGCAGCCAGTTCAGCCTGCTGCGCGCGGTGACGCCGGGGACGTTCCATGTGCCGCCGCCACAGGTGGAGGCCATGTACGACCCGTCGCTTATGGCCTCGGGGCCGCTCGGGAAGATCACGGTGCAGGTGAAATAACGGACGTCCCGGCCCGGACGTTCTTCCCGGGCCGCAAAAGGGCAACGCCCCCTCCGGTCGCACCGCAGGGGGCGTTCGCTTTGTGACGGACGGCTTTACCGAGACGGCCAGTCAACCTCGAAGTCGGCTTATGCCGCAACCGGGCGAGAGCTTCACTTCGCCGCACAACTGCCCAGCCCTTCGCGACCATTTCAGATCGCGTCAGGCCGTCCGCTTGGGGTCAATCGCTTTCGTCAAAAAGAGCATCTACATCGCGGGAAGCGTGAAGAACGCGGACGACCTCAATGCCATCCGCGAGAGGCCGGTAAAAAATGAGGTACCTTCCAACCGGAAAACTTCGGATGTCTTTTTCCAGTTCATCACGAACCCGGCCAACACCGGGCCGCTTCGCCAGGGCCAAAAACTTTGCGTGAATCTTGGCAACGAAAGCATCGGCACGAACTTCGCTGTCCTCCGCTATATAGTCCCAAATTTCAATCAAATCTGATTTGGCCCGGGGGCTTTTGAAAATCTGAGGCATTTTACGCCTCTGTCTCGGAGGCGAATCGGGCCGTACGGCGCATGCGCCCTTCTTTCTTAATCTCTTCCGGATCCCATGGCGTGGACGTGCCGCTGGCAAGGCCCTCCCGAATATCCTGGCGGAGTTGTTCGAGCGCGACGGTACGAAGACGGTCTTGCGCCTCCATAAGCCGGAGCGCCTCCCGAACGACCTCGCTTGCCGAATTATAAAGTCCGGACGCGACCTTTTGCTTGACCAAAGATTCAAGCCGGGGTGTGAGATTAACATTCATGGGCATGGCACCCTCCATTTAAAATGACGTATAGGCTGGCAGCCAATCATTGTCAATGTTTGACAACATCCCCAACGCGAGGCTCAACTCTCCTTGCAAATTAACCGGTGAAACCGTTTAACAACGCCCCGACATCACCCGGCTGAAGCAGCAATTGCTTGATCTACTAGCCAGGGAAGACCCGCCAGTCCCGCGCTGAGCCTCCCTTTCTGTCCGAAACGCCCCCGCCTAGGCCGGATCGTCGCCCCGCCCTGCGCCGTGAAGCCCCAGAGCCTCGCGCACAAGCCGCAGAAAGTCCTCGCGCGGTATCTCCCGGCAGCCGAAACGCGCCATATGCTCCGTGGTCTGCTGGCAGTCGATGAAGGAACATCCCCGGGCATACAGATGCCGGGCCAGGGTCACAAAGGCCGCCTTGGAGGCCTCGGGCACGAGGTGAAACATGGATTCGCCAAAAAATGCCCGCCCCAGGGCCACGCCATAGGCCCCGCCCACGAGAACCCCGTCCTGGCGGGCCTCCACGCTGTGCGCGAACCCGGCCCGGTGCAGGGCCACATAGGCCGCGACCATCTCCGCCGTGATCCAGGTGCCGGGCTGTCCCGGACGATGGACACGGGCGCAGGCCGCAATCACGGCCGGGAAATCCGTGTTCAGGGTCACCTCGAAGCGGTTCTGGCGCAAAAGCCGCTCCAGGCGGCGGGGCACATGCAACTCAGCCGGAAACAGCACCGGCCGGGGGTCCGGCGACCACCACAGGATGGGGCTGTCGTCGTCGTACCAGGGGAAGATGCCCTGGGAATAGGCGGCCAAAAGGCGCGGCACGGACAGATCCCCGCCCACGGCCAGAAGCCCGCCGGGCTCGGCCAGGCGCGGCGGCGGAAAACGCAGATCGTCGGGGTCGTCGGACAGGGCGAAGATGGGCATGGAAAGCCGCCATCAGGTTGTCTCCCACGGGGCCATGGCGGCCCCGCAGGAGGAGGATGACGATGGCGCTGGGCTTACTGGACGACCTTACGGCGGCCGGATTCGCGCGGCACGTAGGTGAAAAGGAAGGACGACCCTTCCGGGGCCACGGCGCTGGCGTCGTTGACGGCCTCGATCCCGGTTGCGGCGTTCGCCCCGCCCGGGGCGCTCGTCGGGTCCGGGGCGTCCACCACGGCGTCGCCGCCCTGGCGCAGGCATCCGAAAAGCAGCTCGTGGGCCAGGACGTCCTTGATCTCGGCCTGGATGACCCGGGCCAGGGGCCTGGCCCCGTAGACCGAATCGAAGCCCTTTTTCGCCAAAAGGGCCACGGCGGCCGGGGTCAGGGTCACGGCGACCCTGCGCTCGCGCAACTGGTCGTTGAGTTCGCCCAGATACTTGGCCACGATGCGGTCCATGATCTCCGGGGTCAGCCCCTTGAAGGTGACGATGCCGTCCAGGCGGTTGCGGAACTCCGGGCTGAACAGGCGATCCAGGGCCTTTTTACCCTGGTCCGACCGGTCGTCGGGGGTGTCGGCGTCGCCGAAGCCGATGCTCTTGGCGGACATCTCCCGGGCCCCGGCGTTGGTGGTCATAAGCAGGATGACGTGGGAGAAATCGGCCTTGCGGCCGTTGTTGTCGGTCAGGGTGGCGTAGTCCATGACCTGCAGCAGGATGCTGAACATGTCCGGATGGGCCTTCTCGATCTCGTCGAGGAGGAGCACGCTGTGGGGGTGCTTGCGGATGGCGTCGGTCAGAAGGCCGCCCTGGTCGAAGCCCACGTATCCCGGAGGCGCGCCGATAAGCCGCGACACGGCATGCTTCTCCATGTATTCGCTCATGTCGAAGCGCACGAAGTTGACGCCCAGCACGTTGGCCAGTTGCTTGGCCAGTTCGGTCTTGCCCACCCCGGTGGGACCGGCCAGAAGAAACGCCCCGGTGGTCTTGCCCTCCGCCGACAACCCGGCCCGGGAACGCTTGATGGCCTTGGACACGGTGTCGATGGCCTTGTCCTGGCCGAAAATCACGGCCCGCAGTTCGCGGTCCAGATTCTCCAGCCGGGTCTTGTCCGATCCGGTGACCCGCTGAGCCGGAATCCTGGCCATCCTGGCCACCACCTTCTCCACGTCGGCCACGCCAATGGAGCCGCGTCCGGTCTTGCCCGAGAGGCGATGCACGGCCCCGGCCTCATCGATGACGTCGATGGCCTTGTCGGGCAGGTAGCGGTCGTTGATATGCCGGGCCGACAGGTCCACGGCGGCCTTGACCGCCGTGTCCGTGTAGCGCACGCCATGGTGCGCCTCGTAGGCCGACCGCAGCCCCTTCAGGATGTCCACGGCCTCCTCGCGGCTGGGTTCGGCAATGTCGATCTTCTGGAAACGCCGGGACAGGGCCCGGTCCTTCTCGAAATGGTTCTTGTATTCCTCGTAGGTGGTGGAGCCGATGCAGCGCAGGGTTCCCGAGGCCAGCACGGGCTTTAGGATGTTCGAGGCATCGAGGGTGCCGCCGCTGGTGGCCCCGGCCCCCACGATGGTGTGGATCTCGTCCACGAACAGGATGGCCTCGGGCTTTCCGGCCAGCTCGGACAACACGCCCTTGAGCCGGGCCTCGAAATCGCCCCGGTACTTGGTTCCGGCCAGAAGCGCGCCCATGTCCAGGGCGTAGATCTCGGTGTTGGCGAAGACCGGCGGCACCTCGCCGTTGACGATTTTGAGCGCCAGTCCCTCGGCGATGGCCGTCTTGCCCACGCCCGGATCGCCCACGAAGATGGGATTGTTTTTGCGGCGGCGCATGAGCACCTGGATGGTCCGCTCCAGTTCGGGAACCCGGCCGATCAGGGGATCGATCCGCCCGTCCCGGGCCTTTTGCACCAGATTGACCGTGAACTGTTCCAGGGCCGTGGCCCCGGGCTTCTGCTCCGGGGACTCGCCCGGGCGCTGCTCCGGGCCGTCCTGCCGCCAGGGCTCGGTCCCCTGGCCGCTCGAAATGGATTCCAGCACGTCCAGGCGGGTGATGCCGTGGGACTTGAGGAAATAGACGGCGTAGGAGTCCTCCTCATCGAACAGGGCGGCCAGGACGTCCCCCACCTCCACCTGGTTTTTCCCGGCGTTTTGCATCTGCATGATGGCCCGCTGCAAAACCCGCTGCACCCCGAGCGTCTGCACCACCTCGGTGGGCGACTCCTTGGGCAGAACCTCCATATGGTCCAGAAAAAACCGCTCCAACTGGTTTTTCAGGCGCACCACATTGGCCCCGCAGCCGGTCAGGATGTCCTTGCCCGAATCATCCAGAAGCACGGCGTACAGCAGATGCTCCAGGGTCAGGTATTCGTGATTGCGGCGCTTGACTTCCTTGACGGCGTTGGTCAGCACCTTTTCCAGTGTCTTGCTTAACATCTAGACCTCTTCCATGCTGCATTTGAGCGGATATCCGTTCTGGCGGGCCAACCGGCGCACCAGGGACACCTTGAGTTCGGCCACTTCCGCCGTATAAACCCCGCACACGCCGACGCCCTTATTATGCACGTTCAGCATGATCTGGACGGCCTCGGCTTCGGTTTTGCGGAAAACCTGCATCAGCACTTTGACCACGAACTCCATGGTCGTATAATCGTCGTTGTGCAAAAGAACCTTGAAGCGTTTGGGCTCGCGGATCTCGTCGGCCAGCCCCACTCCGGATTCCTGCTCCTCGTTTTGGATCGGTTCGGTCATATCCCGCTTCTTCTGCGATACAGACTTGTTACATGACAGGCGACGCTCATGCGCCGCACCCTGGGTTTCATAATAAGACGTGGGACGGGTCTGTCGAGGGCGGGTTGGAAAAACGGGACGCTGACGCCGCCCTGGGACAGGCCGCCCCGGTGAAACGGCCGCTACGGCATGTTCCCGCCCGGTCGTCCCGCCTGTCGGCGCATCCCTGCCGACGCGTTACCGTAAGGAAAATCGCCCCGGCTTACAACTGCGCCCGAGCAGGCCGCCCCGCCCCACCGGACGGCCGGGACGCCGCAGGCTCATTCGTCGAGCGACGGCGCGGCCAACAGCCGGGCGGACTTTTCCGGGGCGAAAACGAAGCTGTCCGTCGCTCCAAGCCCCAGGGCGTCCAGATGTTCCAGGTGCAGGTCGTGGTAGGTGGCGGTGCGGGCCGAGGCCGGATCCAGCCCAAGCCGGGCCGCCCAGGCCGTGATGTCGTCCGGGCCGCCTTCGAGTTCCACAAAACGGCCAAACGGCAGCCGGTCCAGGCAGACGTGCAGGCCGCCCAGCGTCCATATCTGGCGCACCTTTTCGTAGCGCAGGGCCTCGGCGTAGCCCAGGCCGTGCAGGATGGCCTCCATGGCTGAAAAATCCTCCACCCGGGTCTCGAGCTCCTGGCGGACCTTGTATCCGGCCGGGGCCTGCCCGGGCGCGGGAAGCTTGACGGTCACCACGCCGGAGGCGGCGGCTTGGCCGCCGGGCGAGTTGCGGCGCAGGCGCAGCAGGATGCCTGCGGCCCGCAGGCGGCCGAAGGCGACCGTCCCGGCGGCTGGCCCGGCGTCTGGGGCAGGGGCGTCGAAAACGATGTTTTGCTCGAAGACCACGGGTTCCGGGACCGCACAGGCCTCGGCCAAAGCCTGCCGCAGGGCCGAAAACCCGGCCACGGGGAATTTCAGCTCGATTTCCAGGGGCATGGGATCTCCAGGGGAAAAATGTCCTCCCCCCCTGTCCGGGCAGGACTCACCCGGTCACGTGGCGCAAAAACGCACCACTTCCGGGGCGATAATGCTCAGGGACATGATTTTGTCCGCGCCGCCGCGCTTGATGGCCTCCTGGGGCATGCCGAAGACCACGCAACTGGCCTCGTCCTGGGCGATGGTATAGGCCCCGGCGTCCTTCATCTCTTTCAGGCCCTCGGCCCCGTCGTCGCCCATGCCGGTCATGATCACGCCCACGGCGTTTTTCCCGGCATAACGGGCGGCCGAGCGGAACAGTACGTCCACGCTGGGCCGATGCCGCTTGACCAGGGGGCCGTCCTTGACCTCCACATGGTAGCGTGCGCCGCTGCGCTTGAGCAGCATGTGCTTGTTGCCCGGGGCGATGAGCGCCTGGCCGCGCAGGATGGTGTCGTTGTCCTCGGCCTCTTTCACCGTGATCCGGCACAGGCCATTTAAGCGTTTGGCGAAGGCCGCCGTGAACTGTTCCGGCATGTGCTGCACGATGGCGATGCCCGGGCAGTCCTGGGGCATGGCCTCGAGAAAGACGCGCAGGGCCTCGGTGCCGCCGGTGGACGCGCCCACGGCCACCACCTTTTCCGTGGTCCCGAACATGGCCTTGCCCGTCGGGCCAGGCAACATGGCGTCGGCCCCGAGCTTGGGCTCCACCTTCATGGGGGGGGTGGGGACCAGCCGCTTCATCTTGGCCCGGCCCGCCGCCTTGACCGAATCACAGATGCGGATGCGCGATTCCTCCAAAAACTGCCGCGTTCCGAGCTTGGGCTTGAGGATGATGTCCATGGCCCCGTATTCCATGGCCCGCAGCGTGGTCTCCGACCCGGACTCGGTCAGGGTGGAGCAGATGACCACGGGCATGGGATGCTGGGACATGATCTTGCGCAAAAACGTCAGGCCGTCCATGCGCGGCATCTCGATGTCCAGGGTGATGACGTCCGGGGCCTCCTCCTCCATCTTCTTGGCGGCGGCGAAGGGATCGGCGGCCGTGCCCATGACCTCGATCTCCGGATCCGACGACAGGATGTCCGACAACGTCTGGCGTACTAGAGCCGAATCGTCGACAATCAAAACCCTGATCTTCTCCACCCCTCACCACCCTTTGAAGGAACTCGCCGCTGTCCGCTGCGCATGTCCGTTTAGTGCTGTGGCTCTTGCGGCGTCGGCGAATACCTTCTCAATACGCCGAGCCGACTCCGGTCCTCTTCTCCATCTTTATTACGAAACCCTGCTTGCGCCGCAAGGACGCGATGTCAGGTACGCCGATACACCGTGGGAGACACCTGGCGCAGGGGCAGATCCATGCCCGTCAGGCTTTCCGAATGGCCGATGAAAAGATGTCCGTCCTTGCGCAACTGGCGGCAGAATTTATTGAGCAGCGTCTCCTGCGTGGTGCGGTCGAAATAGATCATCACGTTGCGGCAGAAAATGATGTCCATGGGGTCGTTGAAGCTGAATTCCTCCATGAAGTTCAGGCGGGAAAAGGCCACCCGCTCCCGCAAATCCGGGACGATGCGCACCAGTTTCTTCAGACGGTCCTTGCTGCGCAGGAGGTACTTCCGCTTGAGGTCGTAGGTCATGCCCGCCACCCGGTCCTCGGGATAGACGGCCCGGCGGGCCTTTTCAAGAACCTGGGAGGAGATGTCCGTGGCCGTGATGGAGAACCGGAACCCCGGGGTCTTTTCGGCATATTCGCTTAAGACCATGGCCAGGGTGTAGGGCTCCTCGCCCGAGGAGCATCCGGCGCTCCACAGCCGCAGGGGATGGACCAGGCCGCGCATGGCCACCCAGTGGGGCAGCACCACCTGGCGCATGATGTCAAAGTGCTTGGATTCCCTGAAAAATTCGGTGGTGTTGGTGGTGATGGCGTCAATGAGATGGGAGAGTTCCTCGGAAAGCCCGGAAGGGCTGAAGATATAGTCGTTGTATTCCCGAAAGGTGGCCATGCCCAGCAGGCGCAGGCGCTTTTGCAGCCGGGCCTCGACCATGGTCTTTTTCGATGTCGGCAGCTTGATGCCGCACTCGGTATGGATAAACTCGCTGAAGCGCCGGAAATCCTTGTCGGCCATGCTGACCATGGACGACGATCTGGTGAACTCGCGCTTGGGCCTAGGCTCCGGCATCGACGGCGACCTCACGTCCTTCGGCCAGGGGTTGTCCCCGCCCGGCGTCGGCGGCAAGAGTCAGTTCCTCGGCCGAAAAAACCTTGTTGATGTCCAGGATGACGATGAACCGGTCCCCGCTTTTGCCCATGCCGGTGATGAACTCGGCCTTGATGCGGGTGCCCATGCGCGGAGGCGGCTCGATCTGGGAGCTTTCCATCTCGTAGACCTCTTGGACCGAATCGGCCAGGGCGCCAAGCACCGTGGACTCGCCGTCAAGCTCCACCTCGACGATGATGATGCAGGTGTTGACCGTGCGCCGGGTCTCGCCCATGCCGAACTTCATGCGCAGATCCACCACAGGCACGGCCCGGCCACGCAGATTGATGACCCCCCGGATGAATTCCGGGGTTCGCGGCACCTTGGTGATGGAGGTCAATTCCAGCACCTCGCGCACGGACCCGATGTTTAAGGCGAACAGTTCATTTTCCAGGACAAACGTCAGGTATTGATTGTCATTTAAGGTCGTGTCTTCGGCAGCCATTGGCTCCTCCCCTTTCAGTTTCCGGATTCGACGGCCGCGCGCAGAAGCCCGGGCACGTCGAGTATGAGGGCCATGGTCCCGTCGCCCTTGATGGTCGCGCCGGACAGCCCTTCCACATCGCGGTAGATGCGCCCCAGACTTTTGATGACCGTTTGGTGTTCGCCGATGACCCGGTCCACCACAAGTCCCACCCGGGAACCCTCGACGCTGGAAACCACTACCTGTTCCACGTCGGGGGGACAGCCGTCAATACCGAAGAAATCCCGCAGCCGGATGTAGGGAACGATCTCCCCGCGCAGGTTGATGATCTTGTCGCCCTCCCCGGCCTCGTCGCGCGGCAGGTCGACGCATTCCTCCACAAGCGACAGGGGGGCCACGTAGAACTCCCGGCCCGTCTGGATCTGGAGTCCGTCGATGATGGCCAGGGTCAGGGGCAGGCGCACGGTGATGGTCGTCCCCTGGCCGGGAACGCTGTCGATCTCCACGGCCCCGCGCAGGGATTCAATGGCCCGTTTGACCACGTCCATGCCCACGCCCCGGCCGGAGACGTTGGTTATGGCCTTGGCCGTGGAAAATCCCGGCAGAAAAATGAGATTGAACAAATCCTTGTCGCAAAGTTCAGCCTCCGGGGGCAACACCCCGCGCTCCACGGCCTTGGCCCGGATGGCCCGGGCGTCGAGCCCCCGGCCGTCGTCGGTGATGCGGATGACCACGGAGCCGCCGGAATGCTCGGCCGACAAAAACACCGTCCCCCGGGGAGGCTTGCCGCTTGCCCGGCGCTCGTCGGGGCGCTCCACGCCGTGGTCGATGCTGTTGCGCAAAAGATGCACCAGGGGATCGCCCAGGCGTTCGATGACCGTTTTGTCCAGTTCGGTCTCTTCGCCCGAGGTGACCAGATCGATCTCTTTGCCGAGTTCGGCCGAGAGGTCGCGCACCAGACGGCGGAACCGGCTGAAGGTGGAGCCGATGGGCAACATGCGGATGCCAAGCGTGGAGTCGCGCAGGTCGTCGCTCAACCGTTCGAGATGCTCGGACAGGGCCTTGAGGGTGGGGTCGTTGCCCGCAAGGGCTTCCTGTTTGATCTGGGACTGGACGATGACCAGCTCTCCCACCAGATCTACCAGGTCGTCGAGCTTTTCGGCGGCCACCCGGATGCTCGACGCCGATTCCGCCGCCGGTTCCCGGGCCTTGCGGATCTCGCGCACGGCCTCCTGCTCCACCAGGGCGGCCTCGATCTTGGACTTGGCCACCAGCCCGGAATCGGCCAGCACGGTTCCCAGCCGCTTCTGGGCGGCCAGGGCCTGGGCCAGATCATCCGGGGTCAAATCCCCGCGTTCGACCAGGATCTCCCCGAGTTTTTTATACACCCCGGCATCGGATAGGGCCTCGCCGTTGTCGATCTGGTCGATGGCCAGTTCGCAGTCGTCCTCGACGAATGCGAACACGTCCTGGATCTGCGAATAGCTCTTGCGCGCCCCCAAGATGATATCCCACCAGACATGGCAGACCTCGGGATCCATGTCTTCCAGGCAGGGGACTTCCTCGGCGTGCAGATAGCGGCGCATGTCGCCAAGCTCGGCCAGATCCTCAAGAAAATGGAGCGGATTGTTGCCCGTGGCATAGAAACCGGGCCCGGGCTTGAAGCGGATGCGGTAGGTGGCCATGCCGCGCACGGTCTCCGGCATCACGGCCGGGGCTTCGGCCTGGACCGGAGCGGCCGGGGAAAACCGGCGCAGCCCGTCCAAAATCCCCTGTCCTTGCAGGGCGATGGCGGGGTCTGGCCCGTCTGCCGTGTCGGCAGCTTCCAAAAGCAGCTTGATGTGGTCCCGGGCCGCCAGGGTCAGGTCCAGGAGGGTCTTGGAGACCGGAAGCAGGCCGTTGCGCACCTTGTCGAAAACGGTCTCCACCTCGTGGGTGAAGGCCGCGATGTCTTCGAAGCCGAACATCGCCCCGGAGCCTTTGATGGTGTGCATGGCCCGAAAGACGCGGTTGATGAGGTCCTGGTCTTCCGGCTGGTCCTCAAGGGCCAACAGCGAGGCCTCAAGCTCTCCCAAGAGCTCGCCTGCCTCTTCCCGAAAGGCCATGCGGTGCATGTCGTCCTGGGACATGTGGCGTCCTTGTCGCCGGGGAGAACGCGCCCAGCCTGGCTGCGGTTACCGGAGCACCTTTTTGACCACGGCCAGAAGTTGCTCGGGGGTAAACGGCTTGACGATCCATCCCGTGGCCCCTGCCGACTTGCCTTCCTGCTTCTTGGTCGCCTGGGACTCGGTGGTGAGCATGACGATGGGAATGAATTTGTACGCCGCCTGGGCCCGGATGTTTTTTATCAGTTCGATGCCGTCCATATTGGGCATGTTCAGGTCGGTGATGACCATGTTCACGGTCCCCTTGAGCTTGCCCAGGGCGTCTTTGCCGTCGGATGCCTCAATGACCGAATATCCCTCTTTTTTGAGGGTGAATCCGACCATCTGCCGCACACTCGCCGAATCGTCAACGGTCATGATCGTCTTGGTCATGCCTCTCCTCGTCTTTCCAAAATTCAGCAAACAGGCCGTTTTCCATAAAACCCGACACCCTGGCGGCCTGGCGTGCGGCGTCGGACAACGGACCAACCCTCTGTATCCGCTTGGCGTCCCGGGCGGCGCTCATGCAGGCTGCATGCACCACTTCGAAAAGGCTGGCGTCCACGGCCTCGACCCCGGCCACGTCCAGATACGCCACATCCGTCGCCGCCAAAAGGTCCAGAAGCTCCCGGCGAAGCGCCGCAGCATGTTCCACGGTCCACGCGCCCGTAAGACGTAACGTGGCGTCGCTCTCGCCCCGAAGCACTTCGTGCAGCCCCATGGCGCCCCCTTGATGACCGGCTGCCGCATGCGGCATGATATCCCGCTGCGACGTCGCTCTCTTTCCTATCCCAGCCGCACGGACCCGGCAAGAACGATACGGACGCCCTGAATCAGAAAAGCTCCACGTTGTCCCCGAGACCATCGGGGTCCGGGGCGGCTTTTACCCGGTCGTCCTTTTTTTCCGCCATGCCCGACATGCCGAACACGGACTCATGTACGTCCCGTTCGGCCTCCATGGTATATCGGCCAAAGAGTTCACGCAGCCGGTCGGGACGCCTGACATCGCTTTCCACCGGCACGATCTGCTTGGACAGGGCGCGGAAGACGTCCAGATCCAGCCGCACCGACGCCAGGCGATCCCCCACCTCTTCGTGGAAATGCACGCCGGAGGCCAACCCCTGCACGGCCTCGCCCAACTCCGCGCTTTTCTCGCCGATTTCGGCGAACATGGCCGTCCTTTTCCGGTTCATGTCCCCGATTTGTCCCAAGAGTCCATCCAAATGCGCCGAGACTTCGTCCACCCGGGAGACATCGTAGGAGACGTTGGCGTTGTCCTGCAAAATATTTGACGATTTGGCCACGTCCCGCAGGATGCGCGACACCTCGTCGGTCTGCTGCCGGGCCTCCACGGACAACCCCTGGATGGCCGAGGCCAGCACCCCGAGGGCGGCGCCCTGTTCGCCGGTATGGGCGGCCTTGATGCTGGCGTTTATGGCGATAAGCTCGATCTCCGAACCCACGTCCTCGATCTTGCCTACATACCCGCTCATTTCGGAAATCGTCCCGGCCACGGAGGTCATGATTCCGGCCAGTTCCTCGCCCTTGGCGGCGAATCCCCGCAGCGCGTCCTTGACCTGGGCCACGTCCTGCTCCACACGGCTCAGGTCCGCTCCGCTGCGGTCGTCGCCCGCCACCCCCAGGATTTCGCTGCCGATGGACATGATGCTTCCGGCGATGTCACGCAGATTCTCGACCAGCGTCTCCACGGCATTCACGAACCGCTCACGGGCATTGCCCAGTTGGGAACACTGCAAATCCAGGACGTCCCCGATCCAGGCCACGACCTCCCGGTCCTCGTCCCCGAATCCGTCGCGCGCCGCGCCCGGTGAGTGGTCGGCGACTCTCGTCGCCACCACCTGGTCCACATCGCCCATGGCCTGTTCCACATGCTCCACCTGTTGCCGGACGATATCGTGAAACTGCATGGACAACACCGCACTGGAGACGTTTTCGGTGACGGTCCTGGTCTTGTCCGAAATGGTCTCGGACAAGGCGGCGGAAGCGGCGGCCAGCCGCGAAAGGGTTTCGATATTCTCATGCAATCCGCCGAAAATGACCGAGGAACACCGCTCCTGGCTGTCTACGACGGACCTGGTCTTGACCTCGGCCTCTTCCACCAGTCCGCGCAACGCCCGATTGCGCTCGTTTATCTGGGAGGCATAGCCGATGATGGTGGCGGCCAGCTTTTCCACGTCGTCGGACAGGGTGCTGAACCCCAACCCATGGGCCCCCAGGCGGGCGCTTTCGATGCGTGTGGAGATGCCCAGCATGGACAGCCGCTTCACGATCCTGCCAAACTCGCTGGAAATCTTCTCCAGATCGGCCACAATGCTGCGGACGGAGGTCAACTCCTCCAGGCTCTCCCGGCTGTTCCCCATCTCGCACACGCCGGTCATCTGTTCGAGTTCCGTGGAGAGGTTGCCCAACACCTCGTCCATGGATTCGCCCGAGGTCGTCGCGGCCAAAGCGGCGGCACGCTCCGCGAGTTCTTCGGATTTGGAGCGTAGATTGTGCAGGCGTTCGCCCAGGGAAAGAAAATCGCGTTCCCTGGCGGCGACCACGCCGCCAAGCGAACGCCCGGCGGCGTGCATGAGGCTGCGGCACTCACGAAAAAAACCGCTTGGTGCGGGAAGGGAGGCGCCGGATTCCTTTTCTTCGATGTCCATAAGCTTCCGGGATCGCCCGGGAGGCGAACCGCCCGATTCCGTGATCAGGGCAAGGCAGGGATCGCAAAACCGCACAACGCCACAGCCATGGCCACCCTGTTTTCAGGTCGCTACGCGACAGGGCGGTCACTTCCGTTATCAACCCGGCGCGTGGAAAGAGTCAAGGCAGGATCACTTCTTACGCAACATTTTCCTGATCCAGAAAATGAGGACCACCAGGGCGATGACCCCGAAGATGATGAGTTCGACGTTATGCACCTCTTTAAGAACGCTTTCGAGCACGTTTTCCAGAAGATCTCCGAAAAGGTAGCCAATGCAACCAAAGGCCACGGCCCAGACAAACGCGCCGATGGCATTGAGCACAAAGAACTTTTTGGCGGAAATGTCCGTGGTGCCGAGGATAAAGGGGGTCAGGTTGCGCAGGCCGTAAAAAAACCGAAACGTCAGGATGAGCACCTCGTGGTACCGCTCAAGGAGCTTGTGCACCCGGGCGGCCCGCTCCTGCCATTTCTCCCGGCGCCTGAGGAACCGGTTGCCGAAATACCGGCCGACGAAAAAGGCCGTTTGGTCGCCGGCCAGGGATCCCACAAAGGCCGTCAGGATGATCCCGTGCAGGGACAGGCCGAAATTGCCGGTCTGCACCGCGAACCCGGCCAGAAGCAGGATGGTCTCCCCTTCGAGAAACGTGCCGATGAAAAGGGCCAGATACCCGTAGTTTCGGATGACTTCCTGCAAAAACTCAAGTGACATAGAGTGGTTACGCTCCAAGCGTCGTCGGATGGCGGGAATGTCGAATCCCACCGGGTCGATTAAGCCCTTCGCGGGCGCATGTCCACCGCGCCGTGATGACAAAACGGCAGCAAAACGATGGCGCCCTCCGATGGCGCCATGATTCGCCGACAAAAAGAAGGAACTGGTTGCGCCGGGATTCATCCTTTGGCACACTTACAACGTCGACTGTCTCATCCCGGCCGCCCCCCCCGCGCACCGTCGGCGCGGGCCACAGGCGGCGACCCGGCGCGGGCTCCGCGCCGGGCGCGAAAGAACCCGGCAGTCTTTTTCGGAACGACAACGGTATGGACAACTGGTTTGGCCCGCTTGTTTTTGGGATCGCGTTTACGGTGTTCGCGCTCTTGCTCTTTTGGATTCGCTTTCGTATTGAACGGAAAGACGATGACCGATCACAACGAAAACGGCGCAACGACCGTGATCCACAGTAAGGCTGCCGCTGTGCATCCCGGCCGGTCCTGGCGCGACACCTACGCGGCTCGCCCATGATTCCGTATGATGACCTCCACTACATCCTGGGTCTTTTTCTCATCATTTACCTTTTTTACTATGCCTTTTTCGTCAACCGGCACCGTTTTCTGATCAAATACGATGATGAAGACTACATTCGCTATGAACGCATGACGCTTCGCGAAAAGTCGCACATGACCGACGAGGAAATCGACGATTTCCTGCGCGAACGCAGGCGTTGCAAGGACAGGTACCACGTCTACAACATGATTTTTTTCCTGATGTTCGTGGCCGGATTTTTCGTCTTCGTCAAACTGCTTGTCCAAAAAACCTGACAGACCCATGGGGGGCTCACATGCCTGGTTCCCGGTTTGCGCTTCGCCACGTCATATCCGTCTGCGGCCTGTTCATGGCGCTTCTCTTGCACACCCCGGCCGGATCCCAAGATCTTGAACCGATGCTTCTCGTTCCCGCCATCGCCGGGTCGTTGTACCGCGACAGCGACGGCGACGGGCTCCCGGACGTTTGGGAAAGACAGGGCTACACCGAAAACGGCGTTTTCGTGGACCTTCCGACCATGGGGGCCGATCCGCAGCATAAGGATCTCTTTGTGTGGATGGACTACATGGTCCGCCCCGACAGCGTGAGCCTCGCCCCGTCCCAGACGGTCATCGACCGCATCAAGGCGGTATTCGCCAACGCCCCGGTGCAAAACCCGGACGGAACCACTGGCATAAACATCCATCCGGTCCTGGGCAGCCAGGTGACCTATGTGGAAACCCTGGGCGAAGCGGGGGATTACACCAAGGTCTGGCTGCAATTCGACTCTCTGAAAAACGATTTCTTCAACCCGGCCTACGCCAAGGCCTTCCGGTACATGATCTGGGCCAACTCCTACAACCAGGGCACGTCCAGCGGCCTGGCCCGGGACATCCCGGCCGTGAATTTCCTGGTCACCCTGGGCGAATGGGGCGCCCCCGGAGGCACGGACTGGGAAAAACAGGGCACCTTCATCCACGAACTGGGACACTGTCTGGGGCTGACCCACGGCGGCACGGACCACGACAACTACAAACCCAATTACCTCAGCATCATGAGCTATTTTTTCCAGACATCCGGATTGTACATCGACGGCCACTGGGGTGATGCAGGTTATCCCCTGCATTTCGACTATCAGCGGATGAACACGCCGAGTCTCGACGAAAACCACCTGAATGAAAGCCTCGGCATGACTGGCGCCGCCGACCTCTCGCACTACGGCTCCCTTTATTATTATTTCGACAGCACATGGAAAGAGGCGTTTGCGGCGAATGCGGCGGGGCAGATCGACTGGAATAAAAACGGCGTCATCGAGGCTGATGTGGCGGCGGACATCAACGCCAGCGGCGGCCGTTCCGTTCTCAGCGCCCAAAACAACTGGCCCAACATCAACTATGACGCCGACGGCCAGATCGGCCCCAACAGCGCCGCCGCCGTGACCAAAGCCCGTCGGAAGGCCATCCCCGACGAGTTGCGCCACGAACTCGACAACGAGACAAACGAACGCCTCAAGCGGCTCCGCCAGGAATTGACCCCGCCGCCGTCCGGGGCCGATTCCCTGCCTGCAGGCGACGCCACGACCCGCTAACGGGAGGCGGCGACCGCCGGGTCTTCCGTGCCGGGAACCGCCCGCCGCTTGTCTCCGGTTCCGATAACGGATAAGGGCCGGATTCCAAACCCGCGCGAGGATAAAAGGAACGCAGAGCTTTCAACCCAGCCATGGAAATCGTCGTCGGCATTTCGGACATGCGGATCACCAACCGCCCAAACCAGATCCTGGTCACCCATTCCCTGGGTTCCTGTCTGGGACTCATGGTTTTTGACCCCTCCTCCGGCGTGGGCGGCCTCATCCATTGCCTGCTCCCCGTGGCCCGGGAGGCCCGCGAGGGAAAAACCCTCAATCCCTGCATGTACGTCAACACCGGCGTACCGCACATGATCAAATCCATGTTCGCCAAGGGGGCCAAACGGGAGCGGCTGGTCATCAAGGCCGCAGGCTGCGGCCGGATGATGAACGTCTCCAACTCCTTCGATACCGGTGCGGCCAACCTCGCCGCATTGCAGAAACTCCTGGACCACAACCATCTTCGCCTGTCCGGTTCCGACGTGGGCGGCTCCATCCCCAGGACGGTTCGCTTCCACATTGATTCCGGGCGCGTGGTGATCAGTTCCTGCGGGAAAAGCTGGGAAATATGAAACGCCAAGAGATCATCGCCAAGGCTCTGGCCGTGCCGCAAATGCCCATGCCGGTACAGAAGATCATGTCCATCATCAACGATCCGGACGCCACCATGATGCAACTGGCCAGGTTCATTGAATATGAGCCCGGCCTGACCGTCAACCTGCTGCGCATGGCCAATTCCGCGTTCTTCGGCGGCCACGGCATGGTGACCACGGTCAAAGACGCCATCATGCGCCTGGGGATGCAGCGGGTCTACCAGATGGTGTTGGCCTCGGGAGTGGCCCCCTTCGCCAAGTATGAAATCAAGGGCTATGGCCTCCCCCCCGGACAGCTCCTGGAGCATTCGGCGGCCCTGGCCGTGGCCTCGGAGCATCTGGCCGGGGAGCTCGGCCTGACGCCCCCCCCGCACACCTTCACCTCGGGCCTTCTGGTGAACATCGGCAAGGTGGTGCTCGGGGCGTTTCTGGCCGTGGACGCGGAACCGATCATGGAATTGGCCTATTCCCAAGGAATCCCCTTCGAAAAGGCCGAGCGGGCGGTGCTTGGCATCGACCATGGCGAACTCGGCGCGCTCCTGCTTGAGCACTGGAAGCTCCCCGACCCCATTGTCTACGTGGTCCGGCACCGGCTTGCCCCGGACGCCGCCCCCGTGCGCGACCTGGCCCTGGACCTGGTCCATGCCGGGGACGTCATCGCCAAAATGACCGGCGTTGGGCTTGGCTACGATGGCATGCACTACGCCCCAAGCGAGACGGTGTTCGCCAGGCTGGGCCTGACGGCGGAACACATGGAGCGGGTCATGGAGAGTTCCATCGAGCATTTTTCCGAAATCCGCGACATCCTTTTGGGCACGGAATGACCGTGCGCCCCGGATCCCCGCCGCCGCGCCCGGCCTGCCGGGAGAACGCCCCCCTCCTGCGCTGCGCCGCGGCAAGGCCATGGACATGACGGACGCCACGCCTGCGGCCCGCACCGCAACGGGCGACATGCGGCAACAGGACAAGAACCCGACCTACGCCCAGAAATTCTGCATCGCCAAGGCCGGAAAGCTGCTCATGCACACCGGGGGCCTCGTCCCCGGGGCGCGCGTCGGCGTCGCGGTCTCCGGAGGCGTGGACAGCATGGTGCTTGTGCGGGTCATGCGGGCCCGCCAGCGCATCGTGCCGTTCGCCACCGAGCTTATGGCCCTGCACCTCAATCCCGGCTTCGATCCGGCGAACCACGCCCCCCTGGCCGGGCTATGCGAGGCGCTGGGCATCGCCGCCCACATCGAGGTCACGGACCACGGGCCGCGCGCCCACTCGCCGGAAAACCGCAAGAATTCGCCGTGTTTTTATTGCGCCTGGCTGCGCCGCAAACGCCTTTTCGAGCTGTGCCGCCACTACCGGCTGACCCATCTGGCCTTCGGCCACAACGCCGACGATCTGGCCGCGACCTTTTTCATGAACCTGTTCCAGGGCGGCCGGGTGGACGGCATGTCCGCCCGGGAATCCTTCTTCTCCGGACGGTTGACGGTCATCCGGCCCATGCTGCTGGTGGACAAAAGGCAGATCCTCCGGGCCAGCCGGGAGTGGGAGCTCCCCGTCTGGGAAAACCCCTGCCCCCACTCCAAGCGTTCCAAACGCCTGGAGATCGCCACCTGGCTGACGGAACGGTTCGCTTCGGATAAAAAATCCCGGACCAACGTCGTAAACGCCCTTCGGCGTTGGCAACTTGACAAGGATGCGGCCGACCGATAGCCTTCCACGGTCTGTGAAGCGCCCTTGAGGGGGCATCACCTTTTCCGGAACGCTCCGGGAGCCCCCCGGCCAACCGGTTTCATTTTTTTACAAATCCATCAGCGCGACCCGTTCAAAACGGTACACGCGGCCTGGCCGCAAGACGACACAACATGCTTCGCGATTATCAAATCGTTATTTTCAAAGACCAGCACGGCGTCTACCGAAAACTGCGACTTCGGGGATGGCTCTTTTTTCTGACCCTCCTGGCCATTGCAGCCATGGTGGCGGCCAACCTCGTGCTGCTGTCCTATTATGGAGACTACACGCTTAAAGAACACGAACTGGCGGCCTCGGAAAAGACGGTGCAGGAACAGAAATCCCAACTGCTCAGCCTTTCGGAAAAAATACAAGGCCTCGAGACCGATCTGCAACGCATCCGGGATTTCGACGCCAAACTGCGCCTCATGATCAATCTTGACCAGGAACCGCGCAACGTCAGCCCGCAGCAGACGGAAGGCGACCAGGACTTCACGAAAAAATACATCCCCCTCTACCGCCAGGAAATGTTGGCCAGAAACCTTCATAAGTTTCTGGCCGATCTGGGCGCTAAGGCCAGTCTGGAAAAAACCGAGCAGGACAAGCTCCTGGCCCTTTTTAACGAGAAGAAAGAGTATTTGAGCTCCACCCCGGCCATCTGGCCCACCCAGGGGTGGATCTCTTCGGAATTTGGCGAACGCGTCTCCCCCTTCACCGGCCGCAAGGAACTCCACAAGGGCCTGGACATCAGCACCACCCTGGGGGCTCCGGTGTACGCCACGGCGGCGGGGGCCGTGGCCTTCGTCGGAGAGGGGCAAGGCTCCGGCCCGACAGTGACCATCGAGCATCGCGGCGGCATTTCCACCAGCTACAGCCATCTGCGCGAATTCACCGTGTCCCAGGGCCAATCGGTCTCCCGGGGCGACGTCATCGGCTATGTGGGCGATTCCGGACGCAGCACCGGGCCGCACCTGCATTACGAAGTCCGCGTCAACGGGGTTCCGGTCAACCCCATGCGCTACATCCTCAACTGACCTTCGCCCTCCCGTCCAAAGCCTTCCCTCCAAGCTGCCTCGGAACAGCGGCCGTGTCCTGTCCGCCCTGGGGCTGGCCGTCCGTTTTTGCGCCTCGTGGCGCACGCACACGCCGCGCATCTGAATGATGTCGATACGAATTTGAATATCTTCTCTTTTGTACAGAGATTCCCCTCGTCATCATAAAGGTCCGGACAACACGCCCCCCGGCCGGACGCCAGGCGCGGCCCCCCAAACGGACGCCAGGCGTCCGGCCGGGCTGGTCCGTTTTTTGCTGTCCCGGCGGCATGGATCTTTTCAATTTCGATCCCGCCACCATCTTCAGCTTTTTTCTGACGCTTTTGCGCGTCAGCCTGATCCTGTTTCTTTTGCCCGTCTTCGGAGGCTCCATCCTGCCGACCCCCATAAAAGGCGCCATGTGCCTCGTGCTCAGCCTGGCCATCTGGCCCAAGCTGTCCTTTCCCGGGGTTCTGTTGCCCGGCAATCCCTGGATGATCGCGCTCATGCTCTTCGGGGAAATCATCATGGGCCTTTTGCTCGATGTGGTGGTGCGGTTCCTGTTCGCGGCGGTCCAGACCGCAGGCCATTACATCGGGTTTTCCATGGGGTTCGCCATGATGAACGTGCTCGACCCCCTGACCGGCACCCAGGAACCCATCACCGGGCACCTGCTCTACCAGACGACCATGCTCATTTTTTTGGCCCTCAACGGCCACCTGTTTCTGCTTCAGGCCATGGGGGACAGCTTCCATCTTGTCCCGCCCGGGGGCCTTTTGATCAATCCCGAACTTGGGGATCATATCCTGCTGTTTTCCTCGCACATCTTCACCCTGGCCCTCAAGATCGCCTCCCCGGTCATCGCCTCGCTTTTCCTGGTGGACCTGGCCCTGGCGCTCATCTCCCGGGCCGCTCCGCAGATGAACGTCCTTTTCGTCGGCTTTCCCTTGAAAATCGGTGTCGGCTTCCTGTTTTTGATCCTGATCTTTACGACCCTGGCCAGATACGTCGGCGACTACATCCTGGAAATGGGCGTCATCTACAACGCCATCCTGAAAAGCTCCGGATGATGGCTCGATAAGGGCACATCGCACAAGGCGCCGCCATGGGTAAACAAGAAGATCCAAGTAAAACAGAACACGCGACACCAAAACGCGTCGGCAAGGCCAGAGAGAAAGGGTCTGTCGCCAAAAGCCAGGAACTCCCGAAAATCATCGTGTTGTTCGTCGGGCTCATGGCCTTGAACCTCTTCATTGTCCAGATGGACCATGAGATGCGGGAGATCTTCATCTGGGCCTTCAAGACCGGATTCACCACGGCCATCACCGCAAGCGGCGTCTACGAAATCATGATCATGCTTTCCAAAAAGCTGGCGGTCATGCTTTTGCCCATCATGCTTTTCATTGCCGTGGCCGCCTACGTCACCCAGCGTATCCAGGTCGGCAAGCTGTGGTATTCGAGACTGTTCAACCCCGATTTCAGCCACCTCTTCAATCCCCTGGCCGGAATAAGGCGACTTTTCATAAGCTCGGAAACGCTTTTTCGGCTGGGAAAACAGCTGGCCCAGGCCACAGCCATCGGCGTGGCGCCCTACCTGGTGCTCAAACACGAATTCGCCAATTTCATCCCCCTTTTCTACCAGACTCCCCAGGGATTTGCGTCGTACCTCCTGGGGACCGGCATGACCATGGTGCTCTATGCCCTGGTTCCCATGGTGCTCATCGCCATAGCCGATGTGTGGTATTCGCGCTGGAACTATTCCGAGAATCTCAAAATGAGCAAGGACGAGGTCAAAGACGAACGCAAACAGTCCGAGGGCGACCCCCAGATCAAGGCCAAGCAGCGGCAGAAAATGATGGAGGTGATGCAAAAACGCATGCTGGCCGACGTTCCCAAGGCCGATGTGGTCATCACCAACCCCACCCACATCGCCTGCGCCCTGCGCTACGATCCCATGGTCTCCCCGGCCCCCCTCCTGGTGGCCAAGGGGCTCGACCACCTGGCCGAAAAAATCAAGGAAATCGCTCGGGAACATCACATCCCCATCCGAGAAAACAAACCCCTGGCACGGGCCTTGTATAAGTCCGTGGAAGTCGGGCAGACCATCCCCCTGGAACTGTACCAGGCCGTGGCCACCATCCTGGCCCAGCTCGACAAATTCCGGCGCAAAAGCCGCTAACGCAGGAAATCGGCAGAACCGCCACGGGTGTCAAAAAGATGGCCAAAGCACTGAAGACGGTCTCATTCGACTACGACAAGTTCACCAAGCAGGGCGACATCCTCTTGGCCAGCGGCGTGGTGATCATTCTCTTCGTCATGCTGGTGCCTATCCCGCCGTTTTTCATCGATCTCATGCTCACCCTGTCCATCTCCGTGAGCCTGGTGGTCCTGGTCACCACCATGTTCATGACCACGCCCCTGGAATTTTCCATCTATCCGTCCCTGCTCCTGGTCACCACCCTCCTTCGGCTGTCCATGAACGTGGCCTCCACCCGGTTGATCCTGTTGCACGGTGACGAAGGCACTTCGGCCGCCGGACACGTCATCGAGGCCTTCGGACAGTTCGTGGTCGGCGGCAACTACTTCGTGGGCGTCGTCATCTTTCTGATCCTGTTCTCGCTCAACAAAAAGGTCATCGTCCAAGGCACCACGCGCATCGCCGAAGTGGCCGCCCGTTTCACCCTGGACGCCATGCCCGGCAAGCAGATGGCCATTGAGGCGGATTTGAACGCCGGGCTGATCGACGAGGCCGAGGCCACCAGCCGCCGCGAGACCATCCGCAAGGAGGCCGATTTTTACGGGGCCATGGACGGCGCGGGAAAGTTCGTCCAGGGAGACGTCTCCGCCACCATCCTCATCACGGCCATCAACATCATAGGCGGATTTTGCATCGGCATCATCCAAAAGGGCATGGAGTGGACCGACGCCGCCCAGACCTACACCATCCTGACCATCGGCGACGGTCTGGTTTCCATCATCCCGTCCATCATCATCTCCACCTCCGCCGGCCTCATCGTCAGCCGGGCCGCCTCCGAGGCCAAGATGGGCGAGGAATTCATCGCCCAGTTGACCTACCATCCCCGGGCCCTGCGCCTGGTCAGCGGCATGATGGCGATCTTCGCCATCGTCCCGGGCATGCCCACCCTGCCGTTTTTGGCCATGGCGGCCCTGATCTACGGGATTTCCGTGGCCACGGACAAGCAGCGCGAACTGCTTAGCGGCGGCGAGGCCAAAGGCAAGGGCAAGGGCAAGGGCAAGGACAAGAATAAGGAACTGGAGACCCCGGAGGAAGTCCAGGCCCTTTTGCCCCTGGATCTTCTGGAACTCGAGGTAGGCTACGGCCTGATCCCCCTGGTGGACGAAGAGCAAAGCGGCAACCTTCTGGCCCGCATCCGCTCCATCCGCCGCCAGTTCGCCCTGGACATGGGTTTGATCGTCCCGTCGCTGCACCTGCGCGACAACCTCCAGCTCAAGCCCGGCCAGTACACCGTGCTCATCAAGGGCAACGAGGTGGCCTCGGCCGAGATCCTCATCGACCACTACCTGGCCATGGACCCGGGCGACGCCAAGCACCGCATCCGCGGCGTGGAAACCCGCGAACCGGCCTTCAATCTCCCGGCCCTGTGGATTCCCGAGGCCCAAAAGGAAGAGGCCATGCTGGCCGGCTACACCGTGGTCGATCCGGCAACCGTCATCGCCACCCACTTAACCGAGGTCTTCCGCCGCCATCTGCACGAATTTCTGGGCCGCCAGGAGACCCAGGTTCTCTTGGACAACCTGGCCAAGCGCGCCCCCAAGGCCGTGGAGGATCTGGTGCCCGGTGTCCTGGGGCTGGGCTCGGTGCAAAAGGTGTTGCAAAACCTGGTCAAGGAAAACGTCTCCATCCGCGACCTGTTGACCATCGTGGAAACCCTGTCCGACTATGGCCACTCCATCAAGGATCCCGACCAACTCACGGAATACGTGCGGTCCCGCATGGGACGCACCATCGTCAAACCGTACCTGTCGCCCGGGGGCTCCCTGCCCATCTTCAACCTGTCCCCGAAGGTGGAGGGAAGCATCCAGGAAAGCCTGCGCAAGACCGACCATGGCACCTATCTGGCCATGGAACCGATGACGGCGCAAAAGATCATCCAGGCCATCAAAAACGCCATGGACAAGGCCCTGTCCGTGGAAGGCCAGCCGGTGCTCCTGACCTCGCCCGTCTCCCGGCCGCACTTGGCCCAACTTCTGATGCGGTTTGTGCCCACGCTCCCGGTGATCTCACAGGCGGAAATTCCCGGCGAGATAAAGCTCCAATCCCTTGCCACCATAGGAATCAACAATGCGGGTTAGAACCTTTCGCGACAAGAACATGGCGCGGATCCTGGCCAGGATTAAAAGCGAAATGGGTCCGGACGCGGTCATCCTGAGCAACCAGACCGTGCGGGAAAACGGCCAGTGCCTGTGCGAGATCATGGCCGCCGTGGAGTCGGACGAGGACGCTCCCAAGGCGGCAGCCCGGGAGAAGGTGCTGACCATCTCTGCCGAGTCGGCCCAGGGAAACGGCGCACGGAACCGCCCCGCAGCCGCCAGGCCCGAAATGGACCCGCTGGTCGGCATGGACGTTCCCGGCGCCGACTCCGGCGACGGCTGGCGTCGGGAGTGGGACGAAATTCGCGACCACATGATGGCCCTGCTCAAACCGGGTCTGAAATTTGACAGGCTCGAACCCCGCCAACGCCTGGCCTTGCAATACCTGGAACGCGAGGGCGTGGAGGATGCCGTTTTATTGACGTTGTTCCGGTCCCTGGCCGACCGTGGGGAACGCACCGTCCTGCCCGCCCTGTCCAGCATGGTCGGCATCAAGCCCCTGCCCTCGGACAGTTGGAGGCAACGCGTCCACGTCCTGGTCGGCCCCTCGGGCGCGGGCAAGACCACGGCCGTCCTGCGCCTGGCCCTGGCCAGAAAGCGCCAGCATCCGAATACGCCGGTCACGGTGGCCGCCCTGTGGGACGGTTCGACGGGATCGGCCATGCTCAAACGCTACGCCGAGCTTTCCGGCCTCGCCTTTCAGAGCGTGACCAGCCCGGAAGAGTTCCGGGCCCTGTGGGAAAGCCTCGGCCCGAACGGATGGGCCTTCGCGGAAATGCCCTGCCTGCGCGGCGAGGAAAGCATGGACCAGCGCCTGCGCGCCCTGGGCATGGCCGGACACCCCGGCGTGGCCGTGCATGTGGCGCTAAGCCCCATCTGCGCAACGGCCCAGCTTCGGTCCTTCGCGGCCCGCTACCGGGCCAGCGCGCCGGGCAGTATTGTCTGGACGAAGCTTGATGAAGCCTGTAATTTCGGGACTCTGATCAATGTGGCGCATGCCGTGGACCTGCCGGTCTCGGCCCTGTCCCATGGGCCGGAACTGAACAGGAACCTCACGACGGCCACCGCCACCGACGTGTGGAAACTCATCTTCAAGCACCAGCTCCCCGGCGAGGCCGCCAGGGACTCCCAACCCGGACGAGGCACGAAACAACGCGCCACGACGGCGAAAAGCGCGGCGTAAGGGACCATGCGGCCAGACGTCCCAACGGCAACGTCCGCAGAAAACAAAGACACGCGTCGTCGCTCTCCGAGGACGACGCGACGTGGAGCATACGCAGTGACGGCCCAGACGGAACTCCCCCTGGTCTTCTCGGTCACCTCCGGCAAAGGAGGCGTGGGCAAGACCAATCTCTCGGTCAACCTGGCCTATTGTCTGAGCCGCATGGGCAAGCGCACGGTCATTCTGGATGCGGATCTGGGATTGGCCAACGTGGACGTGCTGCTTGGCCTGACCCCCAAACTCAATCTCTTCCATCTTTTCCACGAAGGCGTGACGCTCAATCGCGTGCTGTGCCAGACCCCCTACGGCTTCTCCATCCTGCCAGCCTCCTCGGGCGTGGGGGAAATGCTGACCCTGTCCACGGGACAGAAGCTGGAGCTTTTGGAGGCCATGGACTATCTCGAAAACCGCATCGACTATCTTATCGTGGACACGGGGGCGGGGATCAGCGACAATGTCATTTATTTCAACCTGGCGGCCCGGGAACGGCTGTTGGTTCTGACCACGGAACCCACCTCCCTGACCGACGCCTACGCCCTGATCAAGGTCATGCACATCAACCATGCCGTCAATCGGTTCCGGGTGTTGGTGAACATGGCCCAAAGCGCCAAGGCGGCCATGGTGGTGTACGAAAAACTCTATCAGGCCTGCGACCGTTTCTTAAGCGGCATCTCCCTGGATTTCACGGGATTCGTGCCCCAGGATCCGGCTGTCAGGGCCGCAGTCATTCGGCAGAAGCCCTTTTGCGTCGATGCCCCCGGGGCCCCAGCCAGCAGGAAACTGGAGGACATCGCCCGGACCATCACTACCTGGGATATCCCGGCAACCCTCGATGGAAACATCAAATTCTTTTGGAAAAAGCTCCTCTTCCAGGAACAGCCCCTGGCTTAGGCTGGATTCGGGGGAAACCGCCTGGGAAGACTTCGATCTCCGCGACCGGGAGGAGATCGTCAGGCATTTTGCGCCCAAAATCAAAATCCTGGCCCTGCGCCTCAAGGCCAAGCTCCCCCAGAGCGTGGAGCTTGGGGAGCTGCTCAGCGCCGGGGCCCTGGGGCTCATGGAGGCCTTGAAGAGGTTTCGCCCCGAGTTGAACATCAAGTTCGACACCTATGCCGAAAACCGCATCAAAGGGGCCATGCTCGACGAGTTGCGGCGCATGGACCGCTTCTCGCGCGGCCAGCGCCACCGCATCCGGACCCTTGAGGAAATCATCCGCCGTCTGGAGCACGAGCACGGCGAGTCCCCCTCCGTGGAGGCCCTGGCCGACGCCTCGGGACTGACCATCCGCGAGGTCTCCCAAAGCATGGAGGCCCTGCAAAACCAGTTGTGCATCAGCCTGGACGCCATTACCGAGAATCTGTCCTCCTACAAGATCAACCAAAACGACAACGAACCCTTCAAGTCGACGGAATTCAAGGAGCTGGTGGACAAGCTGGCCGGGCTCATCGACGACCTGACGCCCCGGGAGAAGCTGGTGCTCTCCCTGTACTACGGCGAGGAGCTCAACATGCGCGAGACCTCGGAGGTCATGGGCATCACCGAGGGCCGGGTCTCCCAACTGCATTCCCAGGCCCTGGCCAGATTGCGGCAAAAATTCAAGACCGACTTCGGCATCGACTGACCGCTTGCGTCGCCCATGAAGGTCAACACGTTCAGCCCGTCGCCCCGGAACCTTCCGTAAGGGAATCCCGGGAACGCGACATCCGCCGCGCACCATGAGCAAGGACAAAGGAACCTCCGCGAAAGCCCCCACGGCCATGGACGATCCGGCTGACGCCGGATTGACCAAGGCCAAGCTCGACGACACGGAGCTTAGCGACGAGTTGCCCAAGGCCTTGCAAAAAGTCGAACTGGACCTGGACGACGCGCCGTTTCTGGAAGACGATAAAGACGAGCAGCCGCCTCCTGCTCCCGAGGAGGAGCCCGTCCACACGGACGAGGCGCCCGCGCCCGCCCCCTGGTGGAAGAAAAAAGCCATCCTCTTCGGCGCGGCCGGGCTTGTGCTCGTCATCCTGGCCGCCGCTGCCTATTTCCTGTTTTTCTCCGGGAAAAAAGACGAGGCCCCGCCCCCGCCGCCGGTTGAAGAGAAGGACGCAGGGGCCCCTTTTGAGCCCCCTGCGCCGTCGCCCCCTCCCGAGGAAAAAGAGGTCACGGTGGTCATGGACCCCTTCCTCGTGGAGCAGGTCAACGAAAAAGGCGAGTCGTTCCTGGTCAGCCTTCAGTTCACCACGGCCACCACGAATCCTGATCTCGAAAAAGAACTTACCCGAAATACGGTTGTGCTTCGGGATGCCGTGTATTATTTTCTAAAGAACAAACAATTGATCTTTTTGGACGACAAGAAAGTTACCGACGCCCTCAAACAGGACATCATGTCGGTAATGAACCAATTTCTGGGAGACGCGCAGATCGAAAACCTGTTCATCGAAAAATATGTGGTGAAGTGATATGTCCATCGACCTCTCCACCGTCTTGCAGGTCATGCCCTATGCTCAAAACGTCGCCCACGCCGAGGTGATCCATCCCGGGGTGCAGCAGGCCACGGCGGCGGAACTGGCCCTGCAGCGCCTGCGCGAGGAGGGCGACCAGGTTCCCAAGGTCGAAGAACAGGACGCCGCCGATTCCATCACGGACCAGGAGGAGGAACGTCGCCGCGACGGACGCCAGCCCCGCAAGCGCCAGGCCCGGCATTCGGCCGAGGAAGAAGAAACGACGCCGACACACGTCACCCCCTGGACGGGAAACATCATTGATGCCAAGATATGAGGGACATGTTCCGACTCCCTAACACACTCCCCCGCTTCAAGGTTGGTCCATGAGCGCCGAGCCCTATCTGATCCTTTTTCTCACTTTAAGCGAACTGGCGCTCATCGTGCTGGTGGTCGTCTTTTTTTCCCGCCTGCGCCGCTCCGAGGGTCTTTTGCACAGGATGCAAAACAACCAGGAGCAGTTGCTGGAAAAGCTCCGGGTCAACGCCCAGCTCGAACAGGAACTGGTGTCCAGCTTCAAGCGCCGCCATGCCGAGCTCCTGGCCCTGGACGAGAAGCTCGAAGAACGCCGGGCGGAGTTGGAGCGGCTTCTCAAGCAGGCCCGCGAGATGTCCCGGTCCCCCCAGTTCCTGCGCCAGGTCATCCAAAACGGCCACAAAAAGGGGCAGTCCATCGACGCCCTGGCCAGATCCACGGGGCTTGCCCCGGACGAGGTGCGCCTGATCCTCGAACAGGCCGCGTCCTGACCCGGCCGCCGCGAGGAGACGACATGCGCCGACACACGCATCCTATCCCATCAGCCTGAGGTGTTCCCATGGCTGGCCGTGACCTCGAAGACTTCCGCCGCGCCTTTCGATCCGGAGAACGGGTCGTGGGCCGGGTGCTCTCCCGACCCGACGCCCGGCATGCCCTGGTGGACATCTCCGGTTTCGAACTTTTGGCCGCGACCGACACCGATCCGCCCCTCGGGTCCAGGCTGACCTTTTCCATCACCCGGATGCATCCGGTGGTGGTGCTGCGCGAGCTGGCCCGAGACCACAACGATCCGAATGCCGACCTGCCCCGCCGCATCGCAGGACTTCTGTCCTCCCTGGCGGGCGCCCGCGCCGCCTTCGAGCCGCATCTGTCAGGCCTTCGCCCGCCGCCCGCCCCCTCCCCCGGCCAGGCCGTCGATCTGGCGGACCTCAAACGCCGATTTCTGGCCGCGCTTTGCGCCGATGAACCGGCTTTCGCCGCCTACCGGCGATTGTCCCGGCTGACCCGGGAACTGGCCGCCCTGCCCGGGCTTTCCCGCCTGGGGAAGTATCTGTACGCGCCCTGGTACCCACCGGGCGCGGTGGGGCACGAACTACTCCTGGGACGCCCCGGGACGGGCGGGGCACGGGAAATCCACCTTGCATTCCGGCTCGAAGGGCCGGGCGAGGTCCGGGTCAAGGCCCTCTACCATGGCGACACGGCCCGGTGCCTGGTGTTCGCCGCCGCTCCCGAGCGTCTTGACCGCCACATGTTTTTGCCCGAGGCCGTCCGCCTGGGACGCAAGGTGATCCGCCTTCTGCCGATGGCCGCGCCGCGCCCCCTGGGGACGCCCCTTCCCTCGCTTGCGCAAACCCTTCTGGGGAATGGGACCGGGAGCTTTACGGGGGTGAACCTTCGAGTGTAAGAACAGGCCACTGCACCCCACCCCATAGGCAAAGGAACGCAACCATGCAAAGCGGCGACGAAGATCTGCTCTCCTCTCCCAATCTTGGCCGCAGGATCAGCGAGATGCTCGACGAATCGGCCTGGGCCAAGGATCTCTCGTGGCAGGACATCCAGGCCCTGTCGGGTTTCATGTCGATTCTGGAGTTCCCCAGGGAGATGACCATTTTCACCGAGGGGGATCGTAGCGACTACATGGCCATCGTGCTGCACGGGGTGGTGGAGATCGCCAAGCACGAAGAGGGCGATGAGTTTTCCACCAAATTTCTGGTGCGCCTGGGCCCTGGCCGGGCCTTCGGAGAGATGGCCCTGGTGGAGGGGCTGCCGCGTTCGGCCTCGGCCCTGGCCGCCGAAGACACGCGGCTCCTGGTGCTGACCAGGGAGGAATTCGACCGGATGTGCAGGGAAAACAAATCGCTGGCCCTGAAAATGGCCATCAACATGGCCCGGCTCATCAGCTTCCGGCTGCGCCACACCAGTTCCAAGCTTTTGCGGTTCCTCTGACGTCGAGTCCTTGAACTTCGTCTCTACGTCTATCACTACGGCGCACAGGGCCGGGCACACAACCTGACCGGCCCTTGGCCTTGTTCCGCCGTCAACCCATACCCCTATTTCGAGGCATACCGGCATGGCATACAAGGATTTGCAGGATTTCGTGAAGGCATTGGAGGGCGCGGGCGAACTCAAGCGCATCGCCGCACAGCTTGATCCCTATCTGGAGGTGGCCGAGGTCACGGATCGGGTGAGCAAAAAACACGGCCCGGCCCTTTTCTTCGAAAACGTGGGCCAGTCCGGGTTTCCGGTGCTGACCAACGCATTCGGCTCATATACCCGCATGCACATGGCCCTTCAGGTCGAGAGCCTGGAGGCCCTGGCCTCGGAGATCACGGAATTTATGGAGATCGAAAAGCCCTCGGGGATCATCAAAAAGCTCAAGCTTCTGCCCAAGCTGGCCCGGATGGCCAATATCTTCCCCAAGGAGGTGGGCTCGGGCCCCTGCCAGGACGTGGTTCTCACGGGCGACGACGTGGACCTTTCCATCATGCCCGTCCTGACCACCTGGCCGGGCGACGCCGGGCCATTTATCACCCTGCCCGGGGTCATCACCAAAAACCCCGAAACCGGCAAACGCAACTTGGGCATGTACCGCATGCAGGTCTTCGACAAAAAGACCACGGGCATGCACTGGCACCGCCACAAGGGCGGGGCCTACCACTACCACCTGGCCGAAAAGCTCGGCAAACGCCTGGAAATGGCCGTGTGCATCGGCCCGGACCCGGCCGTGACCTACGCCGCCACGGCCCCCCTGCCCGACGAACTCGACGAGATGCTGTTCGCCGGATTCCTGCGCCACTCGCCCGTGGAGCTGGTCAAATGCAAGACCGTGGACATCGAGGTTCCGGCCAACGCCCAGTTCGTGCTGGAGGGCTATGTGGAGCCCGGCGAACGGCGGCGGGAGGGCCCTTTCGGCGACCACACGGGCTATTATTCCCTGGCCGACGACTATCCGGTCTTCCACGTCACGGCGCTCACCCACCGCAGGGACGCCATCTATCCGGCCACCCTGGTGGGACCGCCGCCCATGGAGGACTGCTTCATGGGCAAGGCCACGGAACGCCTGTTTTTGCCCCTGATCAAAAAACAACTGCCCGAGATCATGGACCTGAGCCTGCCCCTGGAAGGCGTTTTCCACAACCTGTGCTTCGTCTCCATCGACAAACGCTATCCCGGCCAGGCCAAGAAGGTCATGTACGCCCTATGGGGCCTGGGACAGATGATGTTCACCAAGATCATCGTGGTGGTGGACAAAAACGTCAACGTGCAGAACACCTCCGAGGTGCTGTGGCGTCTTGGCAACAACGTTGACCCACGCCGCGACGTGGTCATGGTGGACGGCCCCCTGGACGCCCTGGACCATGCCTCGCCCCTGGCCTTCTACGGCGGCAAAATGGGCATCGACGCCACGAAAAAAGGCCCCCAGGACGGCCATCACCGCCCCTGGCCCGCCTCCCTGCGCATGGCCCCCGAGGTCAAGAACCGCATCGACGCCCTGTGGGGCGAGCTGGGGTTGTAAGCGGGACGCCCCAGGAGAACGCCGCCCATGGACATCACCTACATTCATCACGACTGCTTCGTCGTGCGCCACGCCGGGCGCGTGTTGCTCTTCGATTATCCCCGCCCCAGCCATCTGCCCGCCCAGGCCGCCCAGATGGCCGCGCCGCTTCTGCACGGGGCCGATCTGACGGTCTTTTTCTCCCACGGCCACCCCGACCACTTCGACCCGAACATCCTGGCGGTCACCGCCGGGGCGGCTACGCGCCGCTTCGTGGTCTCGGACGACGTGGCCGACATGTTCCCGGACAGCCTGCCCCCGGACGCCGTGATCATGGAGCCGGATCAGACTCGCGAGGTGTCGGGGCTTCTCGTCTCCACCCTGGAAAGCAACGACCTGGGCGTGGCCTTTCTTCTCGCCACGCCCGAAAAACGCCTCTATTTCGGCGGCGACCTGGCCCAGTGGGACTGGCCCACCCTGCCCGAGCGCGCCCGGGCCGAAACCTGCCGCTTCTTCACCGACGCCCTGGCCCGCATCGCAGACTTCGCCCCGGACGTGGCCTTCACCAACTGCGATTTCCGGCTCGACTCCCTGGGCGGCGTGGTGGCCTTCGCCCAGGCCGTCCATCCCGGGCTCTTGATCCCCATGCACCTTTTCGGCGACGCCTCGCGGCTGTGGACCCTGCCATCGCGCATCGCCGAGGCCGGTCCCGCCGATGCACCCGACATCCCGGTCTTCTGCTACGCCGCCCCCGGCGACAGCATCGTACTGGAATAGCCTGCGCCGACAAGGGGGGAAACCTTTTGAAAAAGGTTTCCCCCCTTGACCCCCCTTCGAAAACTTCGTCGCGCTTCGCGTCCGCGTCCGGGAGAGAGCATTCTCTCCGGCCAACCTGATTTTCGTTGGCGTTTCCGGTGCGGCTTTGCCGCACCGGAAACGCCAACGATATCAGGGGGTCCGGGGGAAATGATTTCCCCCGGGCGGGGTACGGGGCGGCAGCCCCGACGCAGGGCGGGGCGGCAGCCCCGATGAGCTAGCTGAAAAGGGCGGCGTGCAGGGCGGTGAGGTCGCTGACGCCTTGGGCGCCTTTGCCGGGGCGCGGGAAAAACAGCGGCCCGTAGCCCAGGCGTTTGGCCTGTTTGAGGCGCATATCGTGTCCGGACACGGGCCGTATGCGTCCGCCCAGGTCCACCTCGCCCCAGAAGACGGCCCCGGCTGGGAGCGGCCGGTCGTGAAAAGAGGAGAGGATGGCGGCGGCGAGTCCCAGGTCGAGTCCCGGGTCGCGCATGGACAGTCCGCCGCCGAGCTTGGCGTAGATGTCCGACTGGCCCAGGTGGACGCCGAGGCGTTTTTCCAGGACGGCCAGAAGCAGATGCAATCGCCCCTGGTCCACGCCAAGGGCCGTACGCCGGGGGATGCCCAGATAGGAATGGGCGGCCAGGGCCTGGACCTCGACGGCCAGGGGCCGTTGGCCCTCCACGGCCATGACCACGGCCGAGCCGGACAGGGCGGCGTCGCGCTCGCCGAGGAAGAAGGTGGACGGGTCGGCCACCACGGCCAGTCCTTTTTCGCGCATCTCGAAGACCAGGAGTTCGTCGGTCGGGCCGAAGCGGTTTTTGAGCACCCGCAGGATGCGAAAGACGTGGCGTCGTTCGCCTTCGAGGTAGAGCACGGTATCCACCATGTGCTCCATGAGCTTGGGGCCGGCGATCTGGCCGTCTTTGGTGACGTGTCCCACCAGGATTAGCGGCGTGCCGGAGCGTTTGGCGGCTTCGACGAGTTCCGAGGACACGGCCCGCACCTGTCCCACGCTGCCGCTGGCCCCTTCGGCGGCCGGGGAATGTAGGGTTTGCACGGAATCGGCGATGAGGAGACTTGGGGGGTTGGGGTCGGACAGAAGGGCCACGGCCTGGGAGGCGTCGGTGGAGGACACGGCCAGGAGTCCGGGATGCAGGCATTTCAGGCGCGCCGCCCGGGATTTGAGCTGGGAAAGCGATTCCTCGCCGGAGAAATAGACCGGGGAGCGTCCCGAGGCGGCCAAACGTCCGGCAAGTTGCAGAAGGAGCGTGGATTTGCCGATGCCCGGCTCGCCGCCGAGCAGGATGGCCCCGCCCGGGGCCAGCCCCCCGCCCAAGACCCGGTCCAGGTCGGCCAGTCCCGTGGGCGCGGCCACGCCGCCCTCATCGGGGTGGTCGGCCAGGGAGGCGGGGGGAACGGCCGGGGACGGCGACGCGAACCCGCCCTTGCTGCTTGAGGCGGCCACGGTCTGGGCGGAAAGGGTGTTCCATTTGCCGCACCGCGGGCACTGGCCGCGCCAGGATGGCGAGATGCCGCCGCATTCGGCGCATACGTAGCGTTGCCGGGTCTTCATGGATGGTCGCCGGGGCTATTTCCCGGGCGGATCCTTGGCGTCCACGACCTTGACCCCGAATTCCTTGACCGCCTCGGGCGGATCGAAAAACACGATCATAAACGGCGTTTCCGCGCCCGGGGCCAGGTTGGTGTTGTTGGTCAAAACGCCCACCTGGGAGCTTAGGGCCGACTCCAATTCCTGCTTGGTCATGACCTGGAGCTGGAACAGGGACACGGTGTTGCCGCCCAGGATGTCCTGGGAGATGAGGACGTTGCCCTTTTCATCGAACAGGGCGGCCTCCAGCTTGATCATTTCCTTTTGCGACTTGAAGTTGTTGACCGCCTTGCCTTCGATGACGAAAAGCTGTCCGGCCTTTTCATTGGTGACGTAATATTGACGGACATTTTGCAGCACGATGTCCTTGACCTTGGCGGACTCGTCGGGCTTCTCCGTCGCCTTGTCCCCGGCGGGTTTTTCCCCCGGCTTGGCCTCTTCGGCGGGCTTCGCCTGTTCGGCGGAGGGCGGCGTCGGCGCTTGCCCATCCTTGGCCCCCGGCCACAGATCGAAGAAAAAGACGGCGGCCAGGGTGACCACCACCAGCCCGAAAAGGCACAGGGCCACGATCAGGGAACGGCGCTTGACGTCCTTGGAGGACGCCCCCCTTCCCTTCTTGCCGGTGATGTCGATATCGGAGATGTCGTCCAGGTTGAAATCGGTTTGCGTCTTTCCGGTCGCCTCGTCGTCCTCATAGGCCTCGGACTCAAAGAGTTTCCCGGCGTCCTGATCCGAGGTCTGATCGGCAGGAGCCTGCGTGGGGCGTGGGGCTTCCCGGGGCTCGGGCTCGGCGTATGCGCCGGGCCGCTCCGTGGGGACGCCGCTGTCGTCGGGATAGTCGAAATCCCGCAGATCCGACGGCCTTGGCGGAGCCGGGGGATCAATGTGGAAAATATGCTTGCACTTGCCGCAGCGCAGTTTGGCGCCGTCCGGCCCGACCTTGTCATCGGGCAGGCGAAACTTGGTGGAGCAATCGGGGCATGTTACGATCATAGGCCTTCTTCCGCGAAATCCTTCGGTTTTTCGGAACTAACAACGATTTGAAGCAAGTTCCGGGCCAAGATCACGAAAACTGCATCTCCCACACCCCGCGCAACTGCCTGTACCGCTCGGCATAGTCCATGCCGTAACCGATCAGATAGCCGTCCCGCGAGGTAAAACCCACGAAATCCACATGGACATCCACTTCCCGTCGCAGGGGCTTGTCGATCAGGGCGCACATGCGCAGGGATTTGGGCTTCCTGGCGGAAAAGGTCGCCAGCAGTCTGGCCGTGGTCCGCCCCGTATCCACAATGTCCTCCACAACCAGGACATGCCTCCCTTCCAGGGGACACTCCACGTCCACCAGGAACCGGAGGTCCGCGCCGGGCGCGGTGCCCGCGCCGTAGCTGGCGATGCGCACGAATTCGAGTTGCGGGGAAAACGGAAAATGCCGCGTCAAATCCGTAAAAAAATAGACCGCCCCTTTGAGCACGCAGATGGCCACGGGGGGGTCTGCGCCATCGTAATGCCGCGCGACTTCGGCAGCCAGTTCGGCCACGCGTGCGGCCACGACCGCTTCGCCGATCACTTCCCGCAACATTTCACCCATAACCTGACCCATACCGTAATTTGGTTGAAAGGCAAATCCCGCCCCCGCACGAAACGGGACTACATCTCCATAAGCATGGCGATCTCGTCGCATTCCGGAAACTTGGGACAGTTGATGCAGTCCGCCCAGACCTTCTGGGGCAGCTTTTCCTTTTCCACCTCGACAAACCCCAGGTGCTCGAAAAAGCCCTTCTGATAGGTCAGGGTGAAGACCCGGTACAGTCCCAGGGTCACGGCCTCGCTGAGGCAGGCCTCCACCAGCTTCCCCCCCCAGCCTTTTTTACGCAAATGCTCGTCCACAGCCAGGGAGCGGATCTCGGCCAAGTCCTCCCAGGCGATGGTCAGGGCGCAACAGCCATGCACCCCCCGCCCGGAGCGTTCGGCCAGGACGTAGAAATCACGCAGATGGCTGTACAGCTGGCTGAAGGACCGGGGCAAAAGAAATTCCTTTTTGGCGCAGTCCATGAGCAGGGCGTGAACCTGCCGCACATCCTGGATCTGGGCCTTGCGCAGATACAATTCGTCCATGTCGGTCACACGCCCCCCCCGACCCCGGGCAGGGACAAAAGCTCCCGCAGTTCGTCGCCGGACATGTAGCCTTCGCTCGTGTGGATCATCTCCCCTTCGCGGTTGAACACCACCATCTTGGGGATGGAGCTCACGGCGAACAGCCCGGCCACGTCCGCTCCGCCGACAAAGACCGGATAATTGAAGGGCATCTGTTTGATGAACCGGAAAAAATCACCGGGGTTCTGGTCCACGGAGATGCCCAGGAGCACCAGGTCGCCCTCGGGGATGTCCCGGCGCAGGGTGATCAGTTCCGGAATCTCCTGCTGGCAGGGACGGCACCAGGAGGCCCAGAAATTGATGACCACGAATTTCCCCCGGGACTGGCTGATGCGATCCACCAACTGCCCGGCGGAGATGGTCATATCGTCCCTGGCCAGGGCCGGAGCCGGTCCCAGGCAGGCCAGGGTCAGAAAAAACGCAACGGCGGCGCAGGTGATGATGCGCATGGAAACACCTCCAGAAAAACGGCGCGAAACAGCGCCTCGGGACAAAAAGCCTAGCAGTTTTCCAAAGATTGGCAACCGCGCGCCGAATCCACCAGCCGGGCGGCCTCGCGCACCGCGCCGACGGCGTCCAGGGAATAGCCATCCGCGCCGATGGAGGCTGCGAAGGCCTCGGTGACGACGGCCCCGCCGACCATGATCCTGGCCCGGCAGCCTTTCTCGTCACGCAGGCGCACGGTGTCGGACATGCGCACCATGGTGGTGGTCATGAGCGCCGACAGCCCGATGACGTCGGCGTTGCGGGAAAGGGCCTCGTCCACGATGCGTTCGGCGGGAACGTCCTTTCCCAGGTCCACCACATCGAACCCGTTGTTGGCCAGCATCAGGCACACGATGTTCTTGCCGATGTCGTGGATGTCGCCTTCCACCGTGGCCATGACGATCCGCCCGGCGGACATGCCGTCGCCGGCGTCGGCCAGAAGGGGCTTCAACCGCTCGAATCCCAGGCGCATGGTCTCGGCCGAAAGCAGAAGCTGGGGCAGGAAATATTCCTTGCGCTCGTATTTCTCGCCCACCTCCAGAATGCCCGGGATGAGTTCGCCGTTTAGTATCTCCGAGGCCGCGCGACCTGCGGCCAGGGCCGCCTCGATCATGCCCGGCAGGGCCGCCTTGTCGCCTTTGACCACGGCCTGGCGCAGGGTCGCGGCCGAGCCGTCCGAGGCGGCCGGGGCGCCGGTTCCGGCCCCCCCGGCGGGACCGGAGGCCGCACCGCCCGAGGGCTTCCATCCGGCGTAGGAAGCAATGAACCGCCCGGCCTGGGGATCGCGGGCCAGGAGCACCTCGGCGGCAAAGGCCGTCTCCCGCAGCCGTGCGGAATTGGGGTTGGCGATGACCGCCGCCAGCCCGCTTCCCATGCACATGGCCAAAAAGGTGGAGTTGACCAATTCCCGGGCCGGCAGGCCGAAGGAGATGTTGGACAGGCCAAGGCAGGTGGGCAGGCCCCAGGCCTCGCGGCAATGCCGGATGGTTTCGAAGCAGGCCAGGGCCGCCTCGGATTTGGAGGACACGGTCAGGGCCAGGGCGTCCACCATGATCAGATGCTTGGGGATGCCCATGCCAAGCGCCTTGTCCACCAGCCGCTCCACGATGGCCAGCCGCTCGGCGGCCGTGACCGGGAGCTTGCGGCCCTCAAGGGGCAAAAGGATAAACGGTGCGCCCATCTGCCTGCACAAAGGCCCCAGGGCCTCCATGCGGCCGGGTTCGCCGCTTATGGAATTGACCAGGGGCGACCCCGGATAGGTCCACAGCCCGGCGGAAAGGGCCGCGATGTCGTTGGAGTCCAGACACAAAGGGGCGTTCGTGCGGCCGATGAGGTCGAGAACCAGCCGGGGCAGCACCTCGGCCTCGACCACCATGGGCGCGCCCACGTTGACGTCCAGGATGGCCGCGCCGCACTCGGTCTGTTCGGCGGCCAGGCGTCCGGCCTCGGCCAATTCCCCGTTTTGCAGCTCGGCCGTGAGCACGGGCTTGCCCGTGGGATTGATGCGCTCGCCGATGACCGCCAGGGGATGCCCGCCGCCCACGGCCACGGTGCACGCCCGGGAGGTGACGGCCATGGACGCCGCATCGGCCTCGGGGCGCTGCCAGGGACGTCCGGCCACGGCCCGGGCCAGGGCCGCGATGTGGGCCGGAGTTGTGCCGCAGCAGCCGCACAAGACCTTGGCCCCGAGTTCCACGAATTTCGCGGTCTCGGCGGCGAACTCCTCGGGTCCCATGGGAAACACGGTGCGGCCGTCCTCCAGGCGGGGCAGCCCGGCGTTGGGCTTGACCAGAAAGGGCATGGAGGCCCGGGGCAGCCACTGGCGCACCACCTCCATCATGCCCGCCGGGCCCAGGCCGCAGTTGACGCCGATGACGTCCACGCCCAGGTTGCGCATGGTGTCGGCAAACACCAGGGGAGGCGTGCCGGTCAGCGAGGCCGCGCCCTCGAAGGTCATGGACACGGCCACGGGCAGGTCGCAGACCTCGTGGCAGGCCAGGACCATGGCCTTGGCCTCGGCCAGGTCGAAATGGGTCTCGGCGATGAGCAGGTCCGCCCCGCCCTGGACCAGGCCGCGCACCTGCTCGGCAAAGGCGTCCACCAGATCGCGCAGGGTCAGCTTGCCCATGGGCTGGACGAATTTGCCCGTGGGGCCGATGCTTCCGGCTACCAGCACCTGGTCCCCGGCAGCCTCCCGGGCGATTTCGGCCATGCGCCGGTTGAGCGCCGTCACGTCCGTTCCCGGCGGCAGCTTGAAGCGGGAGCCGCCGAAGGTGTTGCTGGTGACGGCATGGGCCCCGGCCCGGATGTAGTCCTGGTGCGAGGTTTTGACGGCCTCGGGGTTGTCCAGGCCGAAAAGTTCCGGAGACTGGCCCGGAGGGAGCCCGCGTTGTTGCAGGAGGGTCCCCGTGGCCCCGTCGAAGATGAGGATGTCTCCGGACGCAAGCGCCCGTCTGGCTCTGTTCATGGGATATCCTTGGGCTTGCCGTCCGGGAACGCCCACCGGCCGGGAAATTACGCGCATCCGAACGGCGTCGGAGGCGAAACGCGCTTTCGTCTACTGAAAAACATTGAAAAGGACAAACAAAAACTCTATGCTCGTCAAGTGGCCAAGCCGCCTCTACCCAATGTCCCTGTCCTCCCGGCGCCCCCACGGACCAACGGTTTGCTCGTATCCCGCGAGCCGCCCTTTTTTTCACCAAAGATGAAGACCATACACGAAGATATTGACGCCGCCGCCCAGACCGAACCGTCCATCCCCGTTGAGAGCGAGGAAGCGGAGGAACTGTTGCTGGAGCCAGGCGACCCCGGCGAACCGCTCGAGATTTCAGGCGATCTGGAGGAGGATTCGGCCCATCTGCCCGCGCCCCTGGATTTCAAGCGCACGGGCATGGCCACCCGCGACCCCCTCCAGCTCTATCTGCGCGAGATCAGCAAATTTCCCATGCTGGCCCAGGACGAAGAATTCGACCTGGCCCGCAAGGTCCGTGACCAGGGCGACCAGGACGCCGCCTTCCGGCTGGTGTCCTCGCATCTGCGGCTGGTGGTCAAGATCGCCATGGATTTTCAGCGCCGCTGGATGCAAAACGTCCTGGACCTGATCCAGGAAGGCAATGTGGGGCTGATGCGCGCGGTCAAGAAATATGACCCGGAAAAGGGCATCAAGTTCTCCTACTACGCCGCCTACTGGATCAAGGCCTACATCCTCAAATACATCATGGACAACTGGCGGCTGGTCAAGATCGGGACCACCCAGGCCCAGCGCAAACTGTTTTACAATCTGAACAAGGAACGCCAGCGCCTCCAGACCATGGGGTTTACGCCCAGCACCTCGAAACTTTCGGAAAGCCTAAACGTCAGCGAGTCGGACATTCTGGAGATGGAGCAGCGCCTAAGCGGCAACGACATGTCCCTGGACGTTTCCATCGGGGAGGACTCCTCGGCCTCGCGCATCGATTTCCTCCCAGCCCTGACCCCCGGCATCGAAGAAATGCTGGCCGACGACGAGATCTCGCGCCAACTGGAAAAACACATCGCGACCATCCGGCCCAGGCTGTCCGACAAGGAGCGCGATCTGCTGGAAAACCGCATCCTGTCGGATTCGCCCTTGACGCTGCGGGAAATCGGGGCCAAATACGGCATCACCCGGGAACGGGTGCGCCAGATCGAGTCCAGGCTGCTCGAGAAACTCAAAGAGCATCTCTCAAATAAAATTGAGGATTTTTCCGCAGACTGGATCAAAAAGCACGATTAGCGTTTTTGTGTGCATGGCGCACGTTTTGCCGCGCAAGCGGTCTTTGGGGGCTGGCCGCAAGCCTCCGGCACCACAAACCCGACACGGCCATGCCGGAAGACCCCCGGACCTTCTCCATGCGATATCGCTTCCATTTCCTGTTCGTTCTGGCGCTTTTGCCATGCCTGATAAGCAACTCCTGCTCGCCCAAAACGCCAGGTTTGCCGGGGATGTCGGCCAAGGAGCTATCACAGCGCGCCGCTGCGGACTATTATTTTCTGATCTTCCAGGATCTCCTGCGGGCCGGGGACAAGGACCAGGCCGCCACCGTGCTGGCCACCCTGGCGAAGCTGTCGCCCACCCCCCAGATACTTCTGGATCTCGCCAATCTGCAATGGGGCGCCAACCAGCGCGATGCGGCCATCACGGTCCTTGAGGATGCGACGCGGCGATACCCTGAGGAAAAACAGATCGCCTTCTATCTGGCCAGCGCCTACCAGATGCAGCACCGGCGGGAGGAGGCCGTGGCCATCATCAGCGGCTACCTGTCCAGGCATCCGGACGATCTGGCCGCCCACCAGGAAATGGCCTCCCTGCTCATCGATTCCGGACAGTTCCGGGAGGCCCTGGCCTCTTTGGAGAAAATCGAGGCCATGGAGCCGTCCCCCGCTGTTTTCTATTACAAGGCCAAGGCCCATATCGGCCTTGGCGACCGCGCCGCAGCCATGGCCGCCCTGCGCCAGGTGCTGGCCGCCGACCGATCCATGGTGGCCGCCTGGGCCGAGATGGGGTTTCTCCAGGAACAGGAAAAGGATTACCGGGGGGCGCTTGAGAGCTACGCCGCCATCCTGGAGCTTGGCGAGGAAGGGGCCGAGGTCTGGTCGCGGCTGGTCAAGCTCAACCTCAAGCTGAAAAATCCCGCCAAGGCCATGGCCCTTATGGACAAGGCCCCCAAGGACAGCACGTTCGTGCTTGAGGTGCTGTCGGCTTTTATCGCCGAAGGCTATGCCGCCGAGGCCGGAAAGCTGCTCGACCGTCTGGAAAAAAGCGGATCGCCGCCGCCGGACATCCTGTTTTACCGGGCCGTGGCGGCCTACGAGGGCGAAAAAAAACCGGACAAGGCCATCGGCTATTTGAAGCGTGTGCCCGAGTCCCACCCGCATTATGACAAAAGCCTGAGCTTTCGCATCCAACTCCTGCTGGAAATGGACCGGGCCGCCGAGGCCCTGGAACTGGCCAGGCGCGCCGTGCCCCAATTCCAAGACAAGAAGGAATTCCGCCTGCTCCTGTCCACCGCCCTGGAACGGTCGGGAAACCCCGTCGAAGCGACGGCGATGCTGACCGAGGCCAGCGAGAAATGGGCCGACGACACGGAGATCCTCTACCGCCTGGGGGTCGTCCTGGAGCGGCAAAAGCGCACCGCCGAAAGCATCCGGGTCATGGAGCAGATCATCACCCTGGACGGGGAGCACGCCGACGCCCTCAACTTCGTGGGCTACACCCTGGCTGATGAAAACCGCGACCTGCCCCGGGCCTTGCAATTGATCGAAAAGGCCGTAGCCATCGAGCCGGACAATCCCTTTTTCATGGATTCCCTGGCCTGGGTCCACCACCGCATGGGGAATAACGACAAGGCCTGGGAGGCCATCCGGCAGGCCGTGGCCCAACCCGCAGGCGATCCGGTGATCTGGGAGCATTACGGCGACATCGCCGCATCCCTCGGCAAAAAGGCCGAGGCCGCCGAGGGCTACAAAAAGGCCCTGTCCGGCAATCCCGACAACGCGGACGCCATCCGCCGCAAAAAGGACGCCCTATGACCCGCGCCTCCCAAGCCCTGGTTCTTTGCACCACGCTGCTCCTGCTTGCCGGATGCGCCGCCAAGACCGCCGCCCCTCCGGGCGAAGACCTGGCCCGCGCGACCTGGGAGGCCTTTCGCGCCCGGGAGCAGAAAAAACATGCCGACTGGAAGGCCTTTCGCGTGGACGCAGGCCTAAGCTTCGCCTCCCAACGCAAAAGCGGCCGCCTGAATCTGGCCTTTTACGGCAACACCGACCTGCCCCTGCGCCTGGATCTGACCCTGCCCATGGGCGGCCCCTACGCCTTCTGGGTCGAGGACGCCCAGGGCTTTACGGCCTACTATCCCGGCAACCAGACAGCCTTCACCCACCGCAGCACCCGGGAGGGCCTGTCGCGCATGGGGCTCCCCCTGCCCTTCGCCCTGCGAGAGCTGGCCGCCGTGGCCATCGGCCGCTTCGACGCATTTCTCCCGGAAAAATACGCCTCAGTGAAAAAACGGCCCGAGGGCTACGAATACGCCTTTCCCTCCAGCGCCCGACTGGCCGCCCTGACCCTTGACTTCGAGGGCAAACCGATTCATCTCACCGGGCGGGGAATCGAGCCCTGGAAGGTGGCCTTCGAGGACTACCAGGCCGATGCCGCAGGGACAGCCTCCGATGAGGCCCGCCGTGTGGTCCTGACCACCCCCGGCGGGGCTCAGGTGACGCTTCGCATCAAAAAGATCGAAGGCCGCCAGACACCCTGGCCGGACACCGCCCTGGCCCTTCCCATGCCGCCCGGCACCGCCGTGCGTTCCCTGGAGGCGCAGGGCGACATCAAACTCCCGGACCTCTGAGGCCCGGACGGGACCAGACCTTCGGGCGAAGCGCCGCACGCGCCCGGTCACCCCGCGTAACGCCCGCCACAAGTGGAGATTCGCCATGCCCCAGACCGTGATCATCGGCTCCGACCATGCCGGAGTGCTGCTCAAGAAAATTCTGGTCGACCACCTGGCCGCCGCAGGCCACACCGTTGTCGATGTCGGCCCGGCCGACGCCAAAAGCGTGGACTATCCCCTCTACGCGGCCTCGGTCTGCGACGCCGTGCTGGCCCAAAACGCCCTGGGCATCCTCATCTGCGGCACGGGCCTGGGCATGTCCATGACCGCCAACCGCCGCCCCGGCATCCGGGCCGCCCTGTGCGGCAACGAGTTCATGGCCCGCATGGCCAGGATGCACAACGACGCCAACGTCCTGTGCCTGGGCGAACGGGTCACGGGGCAAGGCCTGGCCCTGTCCATCACTGACGCCTTTGTGGCCGCATCCTTCGAGGGCGGCCGCCATCAGCGCCGCCTGGACCTTATGGAAACCTGTCACGGCGGGCCCGTTTCCAAATGACGGCCAGCCGTCTCTTCCGCCAACCGCCTTGTAAAACGGCTTTTTTCCAAAAGCCGTTTTTTGCGTCGCATACGCCCCGTTTCCCTTCTCCCAACCCGTAGCGCAAGGACCACCATCATGCCTTCCTCCACCGACCTCGACCTCCAGGCGGTCAATGTCATCAAGGGCCTGATCATGGACGCCGTTGGCAAGGCCAATTCCGGCCATCCCGGCGGGGCCATGTCGTCGGCCGATCTCGGCTACATCCTCTTTTCGGAATTTCTCGACGTCGACCCGGACGACACCACCTGGTTCAACCGGGACCGCTTCGTGCTCTCGGCCGGGCACGAATCCATGCTGCTCTATGCCCTGCTTCTTTTCCAGGGCATCCTGACCATGGAGGACATCACCCGCTTCCGGCAGTTCGGCAGCAAAACCCCCGGGCACCCCGAAAATTTCCTGACCCCGGGAGTCGAGGCCACCACCGGCCCCCTGGGCCAGGGGTTCGCCATGTCCGTGGGCATGGCCGTGGCCGAGGCCATGCTGCGGGCCAGGCTCGGGTCGGACATCACCGACCACTACACGTTCGTTTTGGCCTCGGACGGCGACATCCAGACCCCGGTGTGCCTGGGCGCGGCCGCCCTGGCCGGACACTTCGAGCTCTCGCGCCTTATCGTGTGCTACGACAACAACAAGGTGCAATTGGCCGGTCCCACCAGCCGTTGCGACCGCACCGACCATAAAAAGGTCTTCGAGGGCCTGGGCTGGCGGGTCATCGAGATCGACGGCCACGACCACGGCCAGATCCGCGCCGCCCTGACCCAGGCCAAGACCGACGCGGGCAAACCCACCCTGATCATCGGCCACACCACCATCGCCAAGGGCTCCTGCTCCATGGAGAACAACTGCGACTCCCACGGGTCGCCCTTCTCCCCGGAGGAGATCGCCAAGACCAAGGCCTGCCTGGGGCTTCCCGCCGACAAGCCCTTCTACCTGCCAGCCGATGTCGTGGAACGGTTCCGGGCCCGGCACGCCACCGTGCGCGCCAAACGCCTGGACTGGCAGAAGGCCCTGCAAAAGCGCCTGGACACGGACGCCGCCTTCGAGGATCTGTGGCGGCAGGCGAGGCGCACCCCGGCCAACCGGACCTTTGACTGGCCCGAATTCGAGCCCGGCGCCTCCGTGGCCACCCGCAAGGCCTGGGGGTCGGCCCTGGGCGCGCTCATCGACCAGCTCCCCCTTCTCGTAGGCGGCTCGGCCGACCTTGACCCCTCCAACCAGACGGCCAAATTCCGCGACATCACCGGCATCTTCGGCCCCGACAACCGGGCCGGACGCAACCTGTGCTTCGGGGTGCGCGAGTTCCCCATGGGCGCGCTTTTAAACGGCATCGCCCTGCACGGCGGCCTTGTCCCCTTCGGGGCCACTTTCCTGGTCTTTTCCGACTACGAGCGAAACGCCCTGCGCATGTCCGCCCTGCAACGCCTGCCGGTGCTGCACGTCTTCACCCACGACTCCTTCTACGTGGGCGAGGACGGCCCCACCCACCAGCCCATCGAGCACGCCAGCTCCCTGCGCCTGATCCCCAACATGCTGGTCATGCGCCCGGCCGACGCCCGGGAGACCTGTCTGGCCGTGCAGACGGCCCTGACGCAGCAAAGCCGCCCCACCTGCCTGCTCCTGACCCGCCAGGGCCTGCCCGTGCTCGACGCGGCCCGCTTCCCGGGACTGGCCGAGGGTGTGGCCAAGGGCGGCTACGTGCTGGCCGACGCCCCGGGCGGCGTCCCCGACGGCATCCTCCTGGCCGCAGGCTCCGAGGTCTCGCTGGCCCTGGCTGCGGCCGCGCTTCTGCCCGAGTACAAGCTGCGCGTGGTGAGCATGCCCTGCATGGAGCTCTTCGACGAGCAGCCGAAAGAATACCGCGACGCCGTGCTGCCGCCCGCCGTGACGCGGCGTTTCGCCGTGGAGGCCGGACGGCCGGACCTGTGGTGCAAGTATGTGGGCAGCCTGGACAACGTGCACGGCATCAGCCGCTTCGGCGCCTCGGCCCCGGCCAAGCTTCTGGCCGAAAAATACGGCTTCACCCCGGAACACCTGGCCGGTCTGGTGCGCCAGGCGTTTGCCGGGAAGGAGTAGCGGCCATGGAAGCCCCTGACAGAAATATCGGCCTGGATCTGGTGCGAGTCACCGAGGCGGCGGCCTTAAGCTGCTCCCGGTGGCTGGGCAAGGGCGACAAGATCGCCGGGGATCAGGCCGCCGTGGACGCCATGCGCCTGTCCTTCAACACCGTGCCCCTGGACGGGATCATCGTCATCGGCGAGGGCGAAAAAGACGAAGCGCCCATGCTCTTTAACGGCGAGAAGGTGGGCATGGGCCTGGGACAGGCCGTGGACGTGGCTGTGGACCCGGTGGAGGGCACCAACCTCCTGGCCTATGGCCGTCCCAACGCCATCTCCGTGATCGGCGTGGCCCCCCGGGGCAGCATGTTCGATCCGGGGCCAAGCTATTACATGAAAAAGCTGGTGGTCCCGGCCGAGGCCAGGGATGTGGCCGACCTGGACGCGCCGGTCGGCGACAACCTGCGGGCCATCGCCAGGGCGCTTGGCAAGGACGTGGACGATCTGGTGGTGTTTGTCCTGGACAAACCGCGCCACAAGGACCTTATCACCGAGATCCGCCGCACCGGGGCGCGCATCCAACTGCACACCGACGGCGATGTGGCCGGGTCGCTGATGGCCGTGGACCCAACCAACGTGGTGGACGTGATGATGGGCACCGGCGGCACGCCCGAGGGCGTGCTTTCAGCCTGCGCCATCCGGGCCGTGGGCGGCCGCATGCTGGCCCGCCTGGACCCGCAAAAAGACGATGAGAAAAAGGCCCTGATCAAGGCCGGGACGGATACGAAATCCATCCTGACCGAAGAAACCCTGGTCAATAGCGACGACACCTATTTCGCGGCCACGGGCATCTCCGGCGGCACGTTTTTGCGCGGCGTGCGGTTCACGGGCCGGGGAGCGGTGACGCATTCGCTGGTTCTTCGCGGCAAGACCGGCACCATGCGGCGCATCGAATCGCATATCGCGCTGGAAAAGCTCATGCGTTTCAGCGCCGTGAAGTACGACTAACCCGGCTCCATCTCTCTTCCAGAACGCACAGGCCCGGCCGAGACTTCGACCGGGCTTTTTTTGTCGGCCCCCTCCGGAAACGTGCCTTTCCCCCAGAAAATAGTCTCGCAGCGACCGAAACGTCGGTCCTGACAGGAGTGGCCCAGGGACTATCCCCATGCGTGTTCCAGATATCCGATCCTGACCGTCCGCTCTTGTCAGTCCGGATGCGGACGAAGCAGCCCGGTAGGGATTGCGTCGACGGGGCTGCGCATCCATTTGTGGCCGACGCAAATGCCGGACGCATCGCGATCCCTGTGCCGAGGCAGCGTTTCACCCATCCGCGGCGGCAGATCTTCAGGATGCCCCGAGGGACCGTGACTGGATCTGAAGACAGACCTGCTTTTCTAAATTATCATCATAATTCTAGGATGTTGTAAACTCATGCCGCCAGATCAGAACCATAAAAAAACGATTGCAATTTTCTAGAGATGGGGTATGGAAATATTCAATGTTACAAATTTTTATTTCTTCATCGTTTCGTTTGATTATTTTAGATTTCATGCTATTTTCTCTATGCTGGCATTTGCCCTCCAGGGCTCACGCTCAGGGTGGAGAGCCCCAGGGACAGAAAAAGGATGGGCCGCTTCCGGGCATGCCACGGATGAAATTTCACCACCGGTGGTCGCATCTCCGGAAAAAGACGCTGCATGTCACGACTTCCGGAGGCGACGCTTCTGCCGCTCAAGAGCGACATGGAGGTCCGCGAAACCGTGCCGTTTCGCAGTAAGAAACCTTAATACAGCCCGAGGGTGACTCGACCGCCGCCATGGCGGTCAAACCAAAGGAGGAGCCGCAAGCAGCAAATTGCCATGTTTTCTCATTCAATTCTGGCCACAACACATGGAGGAATTTCATGAGCAGAATCGAGATGGAAAAAATCTTCTATGAAAATCAGTCCCCGGACCCAAAAACTGATCCGGACAAGCTGTTTTTCATCCAGGTTGACGAGCAGAAATGCATCGGCTGCGACACATGCATGGGCTATTGCCCAACTGGCGCCATCACCGGTGAGACCGGCGGGCCGCACAAGATTCCCCATGAAGAACTGTGCATCAACTGCGGCCAGTGTCTGACCCACTGTCCTGTCTCGGCCATCTATGAGGTGCAGTCCTGGGTTCCCGAGATCATGGCCAAGATCAAGGATCCGACGGTCAAGGTCATCGCCATGCCCGCTCCTGCCGTGCGCTACGGGCTTGGCGACTGCTTCGGCATGCCTGTCGGCACGGTGACCACGGAAAAGATGCTCGAGGGATTGAAGAAACTCGGCTTCGACCATGTCTGGGACAACGAATATACCGCCGATGTGACCATCTGGGAGGAAGGCACCGAATTCGTCAAACGCCTGACCAAGCAGATCGACAAGCCGCTACCGCAGTTCACGTCCTGTTGCCCCGGTTGGCACAAGTATGTGGAGACGTTCTATCCCGAGCTCTTTCCGAACATGTCCTCCTGCAAGTCGCCCATCGGCATGATGGGGACATTGGCCAAGACCTACGGCGCGGACAAGATGAAATACGACCGCTCCAAGGTCTATACCGTGTCGATCATGCCCTGCACCGCCAAGAAGTACGAAGGCATGCGCCCCCAATTGTGGGATAGCGGATACAAGGACATCGACGCCACCATCGACACCCGTGAACTCGGCTATATGCTCAAGCAGGCGAACATAGACCTGGCCAAGCTTCCTGACGGGAATCGTGACAAGCTCATGGGCGAATCCACCGGCGGCGCGACTATCTTCGGCGTGACCGGCGGCGTCATGGAGGCGGCCCTGCGCTTCGCCTACGAGGCCGTGACCAAGAAAAAGCCCGAAAGCTGGGACTTCAAAGCTGTCAGAGGATTGGAAGGCCTGAAGGAGGCCACGGTGAACGTGGGCGGCACGGACGTGAAGGTGGCCGTCATCCATGGCGGAAAACGTTTCAAGGACGTGTGTGAATTGGTCAAGGCCGGAAAGGCGCCCTGGCATTTCATTGAGTTCATGGCCTGCCCAGGCGGCTGCGTCATGGGCGGAGGACAACCCATCATGCCCGGCGTGCTTGAAGCCATGGATCGTCGCGTGACCACGATGCATGCCTCGCTGAAAAACCGCTTGGCCATGATGAGCGCCAACAAGGCATAAGGAGCAACGCCATGTCGATCATGAACTTCACCAGACGCGGATTCCTGAAAGCGGCCTGCATCGCAACGGGCGGGACGCTCATCGGACTACGCCTGACGAGCAAGGCCGTGGCGGCGACGAAGCAGCTCAAGGACTACATGATGGACCGCATCAACGGCACATATGGGGCAGACGCCAAGTTCAAGGTGCGCGCTTCCCAGGATAATGCCCAGGTCCAGGCAATGTACAAGGAATACCTTGATGGCCATCCCATGAGCCACAAGGCGGAAAAGCTGTTGCACACCACATGGCAGGACCGCTCCAAGGCGCTCGCGCAGTTGAAGGCCGAGGGCGCCTATCCCAACCCCCGGGCCAAGGAGTTCGACAAGTCAACCTATCCCTATGAATAACCGATAATGCCGCGTGCGATCCGAGGCGAGGGATTTCTCCTGACACCGAGGACACCGCAGCATTTCTGCCCAAGAGTGTGAAAACCATATTGCATTGCGTTTCCTGTACAATCACCGTCACCACGCATTCCAAAAAACGACTTTGCAGATTCCGACATGTCGCCGGCGTCTTTACAATGGCCTTGGGTGGCACGCCAGATGGCGTGCTGTAGCACTGCGCCATCCGGGCCGTGGGAAGGGGCATGCTGACGAGGCTCGTCTCCGAAGGACGACGAGAAAAGGCCTAGCCGAGGGCGGAACGGTTACGAAACCCATCCTGAACAAGGACACGCTGGTTCGCAACAGCGACACCTGTTTTGTGGCCAAGGGCATCCCCGGGGGCATATTATTGCGCGATGTTCGGTCCACGGGCTGCTGTACGTTGACGCTTTCCTGATTCTGCGCGGCAAGACCGGCGCCTTGCGGCGCATCGAGTCGCATATCGCGATGGACAAGCTCATGCGCCTCAGCGCCGTGAAGTATGACTCATCACCCGGCTCCATCTCTCTTCCAGAACGCACAGGCCCGGCCGAGACATCGACCGGGCCTTTTGTTTGCGTCGAAGCGAGGATGTTGCGAAAAGATGTCCGTCATGACAAAAACGGTTGAAATTGAAGCCCCAGACAGCAATACCACTGTTGCCAAGACACTCAATGCCAGGCATGTCGCACGGTTCAGGGAGGTCATCCCAATGTTCGACCAGTCGCCGCGTTTCCGAGAGATCTTTTTCGAGGTCTACGAAGCCCTGCCCCGCCAGGGCCCGGGCAACAGGGCCAGCGCCGCCAGGGCCCTGGCCCTATGCGACGGAATGCCCATAGTCCCCCGCATTCTTGATCTCGGCTGCGGCGTGGGCGGCCAGACCATGCATCTGGTTGCCCTCACGGATGGCCACATCGTGGCCGTGGACAGCCATGCGCCGTTCATCACTCAACTTACAGCATCGGTTGCCGCGAACGGCCTGGGACATCGTATCAAGCCGCTGTGCGCCGACATGGCGCATGCGAGATTTCCTTCAGGGTCATTCGATCTGATCTGGTCCGAGGGCGCGCTCTACAATCTCGGTCTGGACGTGGCCCTGCCCCTGTGCCGCGATCTGCTGCGGCCCGGCGGGCATCTGGTCTTCACAGACGCAGTGTGGAGGAAAAGCGATGTCCCCGACGAGGTCCGGCGTGGCTTCGAGTCGGATTATCCAACCATGGGTTGGATGCGGGACGTCCTGGCTGCCGTAGCCAGACACAACCTTGACGTGCTTGGGCATTTCACGCTTCCGGACGAGGCCTGGTGGGAGGATTTCTATACGCCCATGCAGGCCCGGGTGCGTGAACTGCGAGAGAAATACAGCGGTGATGCCGAGGCCCAGGGCATCCTCGACATCCTTGATCGCGAAACCGAGCTGCATGCCGCCCATGCAGACTGTTACGCCTATGAATTCTTCGTGATCCGGCGTCCCGTCTGACGTCGTTTTCAAAACGGCGGAACTGCCTAGTGCCCCCCTCAAACGCCAAAAGCCCGGCTGATTTCTCAGCCGGGCTTTTGGTTTTGAAACGAGCCCTGGCGGCGACCTACTTTCCCACGCATGAATACGCAGTATCATCGGCGATGGAGGGCTTAGCTTCCGAGTTCGGAATGGGGTCGGGCGTACCCCCTCCTCTTTGGCCACCAGGACAATATATAAGTTAAAATAAGGGATGGGACGTTTTTTAGCGGTAAAACAAGCCGAACGGACTATTAGTACCGGTTGGCTGAACATGTCGCCATGCTTACACTTCCGGCCTATCAACCAGGTAGTCTACCTGGGTCCTTCGGGGAGACCTTATCTTGAGGCGGGTTTCCCGCTTAGATGCTTTCAGCGGTTATCCCTTCCGAACGTGGCTACCCTGCGGTGCCGCTGGCGCGACAACAGGAACACCAGTGGT